>NZ_PDBT02000049.1:0-18496 GCF_002551535.2 Neisseria sp. N95_16 | reverse complement strand
ATTGCTACTCGCTATGAGAAATTAGCTCGTAATTTTAAATCGATGCTTTACTTGGCTTGCTCTATTATTCATGCTAAGTTAAATTGAGGACACGCCCTAATGATCAACCACGATGCCTTTGCTTTCGCCGGCTGCTTTTTCAGCATCCAATTTCTTTTGCAGCGTGTCGCAAGGGATTTCACAATCGCACATTTTTTCCATGCCCAAAGCGGAAATGCCACCGCAGCTGCCTTTAATCGAGCGTTTGGAGAAAATGTAGCCGACTGCCATGCCTAAAATCACCAGCAGGAAAATGCCGAAGGTTAAGAAAAGGGTTTTCATGATGTGGGTTCCAAGGTTAAATTAATTAAGTAACTGTTTGAATGCACTTGATATTTCAGTTTTGTAGCCGTCACCATCGTAGATGATTAAGAATACCGCCAAATCGTGTTGCTCGGCAAGCGCCAAGGCTTTTTCTTCGCCTAACACGAATAAACCGGTGGACAGGCCGTCGGCGGTGGTGGCGTTATCGGCAATCACGCTGATGGACGCGAGCTTGTGGCGAATCGGCGCGCGCGTTTGCGGATTGATGATGTGGGAGAGGCGATTGCCGTTTTGATCCAAATGGAAATTGCGGTAATCGCCCGAAGTGGCCAAAGATTGGTTATCCAGCGGCACGATAATTTGTGTGCCGCTACCTTGCACCATATTCGGCTGCTCAATGCCCACGCGCCAAGCTTCGCCGGAAGCGTTGCGGCCTTTGCCGTGTAATTCGCCGCCTATTTCTACCAAATAGTTGCGAACGCCTGATTTTTCAAGATGTTGTGCCACTTTATCCACGCCGAAACCTTTGGCGATGGAAGATAAGTCCAAATAAACACCGGCTTGGGTTTTGGCAAGCGTGGCAGACTCACCATCGTGAGCCAACAAAATTTTATCGATGCCGACAGCCTGCGCGGCTTGTTCGATTTCGGTTTTGCTGGGTGAGTAGGTAACTGCTTTATCCGGCCCAAAGCCCCATAAGTTCACTAAAGGGCCAACGGTCACGTCTAATGCGCCTTGGGTCATTTGGTTTAAACGTACGGCTTCGGCGGCCACATCAGCAAAATCTTGGGAAATCTTCAGCGGGCGGTTGGCTTTGCGCATTTGGTTGAATTGGCTGATTTCCGAATCCGGCTGATAGGTGGACATTTGGCGATTGACTTCTTTCAGCACATCATCGATTTGTGTCTGCATGATTTCCGGTTTGGGCAAATCAAGGCCGTCTGAAAGGTATTTGACGGTGTATGTCGTGCCCATAGTTTCGCCTTGCAGCGTGACCGTTTGCGCTTGTTTGCCACAAGCAGCGAGCAGAAACAGCGTAGCAGTGAAGAATAGGACGGCGAGAGATTTTAAAACGGACATGAGTGTGTGCGACAAAATTTTTCAGACGGCCTATTGTAACGTAAAATGAACACCAACGGGCTGCTCTGAACGATGATGGAGCGGTGGGAAATCGGCTGGAAAGGCCGAGACCTTTGCAAAATCCCTAGATTTGAGTACAGTTCTAAAGTTGTAGCAGCACAGAAAGCGCAGACATATCACAAAGATGGGCAAGCTTTCGAGCAGCGCATAACGAAGAAATGTGCCAAAGATAGGGATTTCCAAAGGCCTCGAGCCGTCTGAATCTTTGGGGCGCTATTATGCGGGCAATTTATCTGGGTTTGGCTTTTGCAGCAGGCATGGCTTCGGCCATGCAGGCGGCGATTAATACGCAACTGGCGCGGTATATGGGTGGCGAAACATTAATCGCTACTTTGATTTCGTTTGCCGTCGGCACGGTTGCGTTGTTTTTCATCACCTGGGCCAAAACGGATTTGTTCGGCTATTTGGCCACTATTGGGCAGCAGCCTTGGTGGAAATTAAGCGGCGGTTTGCTCGGTGCGATGTTTGTGTTCACCAGCGTATTGTTGGCGCCTAAATTGGGTATTGCGAACATGTTGTTTGTCATTATCATCGGCCAATTGCTGGCGGCGGCGGTGATTGACCATTATGGCTTGATCGGCATGGCGGTGCGGGAACTGACGATGCCGAAATTAATCGGCTTGGTGGTAATGGGGGTAGGGTTGGCTTTGTTTTCGTTTGGGGATAAGGTTTGGAAGTAGAAGTTATTTGATTGAAAGAGTGATGCCGTCTGAAAAGGTTTAGACGGCATCAAAATAAAAAAGGAAGAAACCAAAGTTTCTTCCTTTTTTTGTTAGCCGCCGAAATCGTCCAGCAGGATGTTTTCGTCTTCTACGCCCAAGTCTTTGAGCATTTTAATCACGGCTTGGTTCATCACCGGTGGGCCGCACATGTAGAATTCGCAATCTTCAGGGGCTTCGTGGTTTTTCAGGTAGTTTTCATACAAGACATTGTGAATGAAGCCTGTGTAACCATCCCAGTTGTCTTCCGGCAGTGGGTCGGAGAGGGCAACGTGCCATTCGAAGTTGTCGTTTTCTGCAGCCAGTTCGTCGAAATCTTCCACGTAGAACATTTCGCGTTTCGAACGTGCGCCGTACCAGAATGAGATTTTGCGTTTCGATTTCAGACGGCGTAATTGGTCGAAAATGTGTGAACGCATAGGCGCCATACCTGCACCACCGCCGATGAACACCATTTCGGCATCGGTGTCTTTGGCAAAGAATTCACCAAATGGGCCGGAAATCGTCACTTTGTCGCCCGGTTTCAATGACCAAATGTAAGAAGACATTTGACCCGGAGGCGCATCAGGTTCGCGTGGTGGCGGAGTTGCGATACGCACGTTCAGCATGATGATGCCTTTTTCTTCCGGATAAGAAGCCATCGAGTAGGCGCGCAGAATCGGCTCATCTACTTTAGAAACATAGCGCCACAAGTCGTGTTTGTCCCAGTCTTCGTGATATTCCTCAGGAATATCGTAGTCTTTGTAGGCTACGGTGTGCGGTGGTGCATCGATTTGGATGTAACCACCAGCGCGGAACGGCACTTCTTCACCTTCAGGAATGGCCAGTTTCAATTCTTTAATGAAAGTGGCTTTGTTGTCGTTGGAAATGACGGTACATTCCCATTTTTTCACGCCGAATACTTCTTCCGGCACTTCAATATCCATGTCGGTTTTGACATTGACTTGGCACGACAAACGGCAGCCTGCTTTCGCTTCACGCTTGGTGATGTGAGACAGCTCGGTTGGCAAAATATCGCCGCCGCCGCTATTCACTACCACACGGCATTGGCCGCATGAACCGCCACCGCCGCAAGCTGAAGGAATGAAAATGCCTTCATTGGCCAAGGCGCCTAAGAGCTTGCCGCCAGCGGGCATGGTTAGCTCTTTTTCGCCGTTTACTTTAATGGTGATGTCGCCTTCGTTAACCAATTTTGATTTGGCAAACAGAATCATCAGCGCCAAAATCAAAATGATGACGGTAAACATCACAATACCTAAAATAATTTCCATTGTGTGTCTTCCTTATAACTGAATGCCGGAGAACGACATAAAGGCCAAAGCCATCAGGCCGGCGGTGATAAAGGTAATACCCAGACCTTTTAAGCCGTCAGGTACATCGGCATACTTCAGTTTTTCGGTGATGCCGGCCAATGCCACAATCGCCAGCATCCAGCCGGTTCCTGCGCCGAAGCCGTAAACGATGGATTCGGTGAAGTTGTATTCACGCTGCACCATGAACGACACACCACCGAAGATGGCGCAGTTTACGGTAATCAGCGGCAGGAAAATACCGAGGGCGTTGTAGAGGGCAGGGAAGAATTTGTCCAATACCATTTCTAAAATTTGTACCAATGCGGCAATCACGCCGATGAAGGTAATAAATTTCAAAAAGGTCAAATCCACGCCGTCAATCAGTGCGCCTTCTTTCAGCAGCGAGTAAACCAATTGGTTAACCGGTACGGCAATCGTTAATACCACGATGACCGCAACACCCAAACCAAAAGCAGTGGAGACTTTTTTAGACACGGCCAAAAAGGTACACATGCCTAAGAAGAAGGCCAAGGCCATATTCTCGATGAATACGGACTTAACAAATAAGCTCAGATAATGTTCCATGGATTATTTCTCCACCTGTTCAGGTTTCCAAGTGCGGATGGCCCATACCAGAAAACCGATAATAAAGAATGCGCTTGGCGCCAGCAGGAACAAGCCGTTGGCCTGATACCAGCCGCCGTCTTGAATGGTTTGGAAAATAGTCATGCCGAACAATTTACCCGAACCGATCAATTCACGCAGGCTGGCTACGATAATCAAAATCAAGCCATAGCCCAAGCCGTTGCCGAAACCGTCAACAAAGCTTTCCAGCGGCGGCTCTTTCATCGCGAATGCTTCCGCGCGGCCCATTACGATACAGTTGGTAATAATCAGACCGACGAATACCGACAATTGCTTAGACAATTCATAAGCAAATGCCTGCAAAACCTGGTCAACCAAGGTTACCAATGAGGCAATAATCGCCATCTGTACGATAATACGGATGCTGTTGGGGATGTAATTGCGCACCAGCGAGATAAACAGGCTGGAGAAACCGGTTACGAATGCTACGGAAATACCCATGACGATGGCGGTTTCCAATTTGGTGGTCACGGCCAGTGCCGAACAAATACCCAATACTTGCAATGCAATCGGGTTGTTGTCTACCAGTGGGGAGAACATTAAATGTTTCAAACGTTTGGTGTCAGCCATTATTCTGCTCCTGCTTTCAGTTTGGCTAAGTAAGGTTTATAACCGTTTTCGCCAAACCAGTAATCGAACGTACCTTGCACGCCTTTGGTGGTCAGTGTGGCGCCGGATAAACCATCTACGCCGTGTTCTTGATCGGCGCCTGCGCTTTTACCAACACGGATGGCAACGTTGCCTTGCTCATTGTAGAGTTTCTTGCCGACAAATTTTTGCTGCCACAAAGGATTGGCGATTTCGCCACCCAAGCCCGGGGTTTCGCCCTGCTCGTAGTAGGTGATGCCGTTGAGCGTGTTGCCGTCTGGTTTCACAGAAACAAAACCATACATCACTGACCACAAACCATTGCCATGCATAGGCAAAACGATTTGCTCGACCTTGCCGCCTTCGTCTTTTACCAAATAAACATCGGCGAGTTTGGCACGGGTTTTGATGCTGGCCAAATCGTCTTCAGGGGCAATGCGCACGTTTTGTTGCGGGTCTTTGGCCGCGCTGCGGGCATCGAAGCCTTCCGGCGGATTGTCAACATATTCACCGGTTGCCAAATCTACAACACGCGGTTCGATTCTTTCGGAATAGGTTTTGGCGATGTCGGTTTTCTCATCGAGCAAACCGGCTACGCTTAAGATGTAGCTTTGTTTGTCTTTGGCTTTTTGTTCAAGCTGTTTGGGTTTGAGGCCAACAGCAGAACCGGCTACCACCACAGAACAAACCAAGCTCACCACAATCACGACGGCCAGCGTGCCGCCGAAGCTGTCTTTATTGAATTTAGCCATTGGTGCGCGCCTTTCTGCGTTTGATGTTCGCTTGTGCGACGATGTAGTCGAAAATCGGGGCAAACAGGTTGGCAAACAGAATCGCCAACATCATGCCTTCCGGATAGGCCGGGTTAACCACGCGGATTAACACCGCCATCACACCGATTAATGCGCCATACCACCATTTACCGGTGTTGGTAAACGAAGCAGAGACCGGATCGGTGGCCATAAACAGCATACCGATAGCAAAGCCGCCCAATACCAAATGCCAATACCAAGGCATGGCAAACATCGGATTGGTGTCGGAACCGATGGCGTTAAACAGCAATGAAGTGGTAATCATACCAATCATTACACCGGCGATAATGCGCCAAGAAGCGATGCGGGCGAATACAATCATCAAGCCGCCGATAATTAGCGCGATGGTCGATACCTCGCCAACCGAGCCTGGCATGTTCCCGATAAAAGCATCCATCCAAGTAATCGGCTGACCGGTGGCAACATTTTTTAAGCCGGTCATGCCGTCTGAAGCCCATTGTGCCAAAGCGGTTGCACCTGAATAGCCGTCAATGGCAGTCCATACTTTATCGCCGCTGATGTTGGCAGGATAAGCAAAGAACAGGAATGCACGGCCTGCCAGTGCAGGGTTCATGAAGTTTTTACCGGTACCGCCGAATACTTCTTTCGCCACCACAACACCAAAGGTAATACCCAAGGCGGCCTGCCACAACGGCAGGGTAGGGGGAACGATTAAAGCAAACAGAATCGAAGTCACGAAGAAACCTTCGTTTATTTCGTGTTTGCGGATTGTGGCGAACAATACTTCCCAGAAACCGCCGACGATAAATACGGTGGCGTAAATCGGCACAAAGAAAATCGCACCGAAGAGCATTTTGCTCAACCAGCCCGCATCGGCCGCCATGTTGATGCCCAAAGCATTGGCTAAGGCATAATGCCAATCATTGGCAATGCTTTGTTGCAATAATTCCGGCGTTAATACAGCAAATGCTTGCGCACCCACGTTGTACATACCGTAGAACATGGCCGGAAACAGCGCCAGCCATACCATAATCATCATACGCTTAGAGTCGAGCGCATCGCGGACGTGTGCCGCTTTACGCGTTACCGCACCTTGCGTATAGAAAATCGTTGCCGCCGCTTCATAGAGCGCGTACCACTTTTCGTGTTTGCCGCCCGGCAGGAAGTGCGGTTCGATTTTTTCTAAAAAATGTTTCAAGCCCATAATCAGCCTTCCTTCTCAATAGTATCCAGCACTTTGCGCAACAGCGGGCCGTATTCGTATTTGCCTGGGCAAACGAAGCTGCACAAGGCCAAATCTTCTTCGTCCAATTCCAGACAACCCAAGGCTTGCGCGCCGTCGGTGTCGCCGACAATCAAATCACGCAGGAGCAAGGTCGGCAGGATATCGAGCGGCATGATGCGTTCGTATGTGCCGATTGGTACCATGGCACGGTCGCCGCCGTTGACAGCGGTGTTGAACTTGAAGAGTTTGCTTTTGAGGAAATGACCGAGTGTGGTGCGGGTAATGGTGTATTTTTCCGCTTGCGGAGCAATCCAGCCGAAAAACTCTTTGTGGCGGCCTTCTTCCAATACCGACACTTGGTTGTGATAGCGACCGAGATAATCGTGTGGGCCGGTGGCGATGCCGCCGTTTAATACCGAGCCGGAAATCACGCGGTTGTCGGCATTCACCAATTCACCGGCGGTGAGTTGGGAAAGGTTAGCGCCCAATACGGTACGCAACAGACGCGGTTTGTTGACTTGCGAACCGCCCAAAGCGACCACGCGTTCGGTGTTCAGACGACCTGTGGTAAACAATTGACCGATGGCAATCACATCTTGATAGTTGATGGTCCAAACGGTTTTGTTCGCGCCGACAGGCTCGATAAAGTGGATGTGTGTGCCGCTCAAGCCGGCCGGATGTGGGCCATCGAATTCGTGTACGGCGATATTGGCTGCGCTTTCAGACGGCACATTGGCACCGGCTGCTTTACACACATGCACCGTGCGTTCAGTCAATCGGCTTAATACACGCAAGCCGTTGGTGAAGTCAGCCGCTTTTTCGGCAATGATGACAGTTGGGTCGGCAGCCAAAGGATTGGTGTCCATGGCGTTGACAAAAATCGCCGCAGGGTTAGCGTCAACCGCAGGTGTTTTGCTGAACGGGCGGGTACGCAATGCTGTCCACAAACCTGATTGAATCAGATTGGCGCGTACTTGCTCGCTGCTCAAGCCTGACAAGGCTTCGGCAGAATATTGCTCGAAGGTGATTTCATCGTTGCCTGCAACGGAAATCACCACAGATTGCAATACACGTTTCTCACCACGGTTGATCGCCGTGATGGTGCCTGAAGCCGGAGCGGTAAAGACCACGCCCGGATTTTTCTTGTCTTCAAACAATACTTGGCCTTTTTTGACGACATCGCCTTCCTTGACTTTCATCGAGGGGCGCATGCCGACATATTCTTCGCCAAGCAACGCGACTTCGGTAATGGCCGGACCATCATAGATGGTTTGCTCCGGTCGGCCTGCAATAGGCAGGTCTAAGCCTTTTTTTATCTTAATCATAGAGATGCGTTACTTCTTACTAGGTTAAAAAACTGGCAAGCCGATGGCGTTGAGTGTAACCACCGACGTCGGTATTTTGGAAAAAGACACATTTTTCTTCAAAATCAAATCAGTTTATTCGGTCATCAGCCTAATGGCTAATCTTTGTTTTTATTATTAAATAATGGACGATAGCTGATAGAGGCCGCCTGAAACCGAGTTTCAAAGAAAAAACGATTTAAAAATATTCAAATGGCTGAATAAATAAAATCTTTGGGATTTTAACAGGAATGGACGGATTTTTGTCACATTCCGCCAGATTTTTTCACTTATAAGGCTAATTCAGTAAGCCATAATAACTAATAAATTATGATATAAAAATAATACCTTAAGAAACGATATGGCTGAAAAAGAGTTGGGGCCGTCTGAAAAGAATAGGCCGATGAATAAAGCAACCCCACAAAAATCAGACTAAAATAAGCCAGTATTCAACCCAATCGGAGAGTCATCATGGCAAAAAGTACACTGCTCAATCACGGTAAATTAGGCATGGGAACATGGTATTTAGGCGACCGTGCTGCCACGCGCCAAGAAGAAATTGCCGCATTGCGTTACGGCTTGGAACACGGCGTGTCGATTATCGATACTGCCGAAATGTATGGCAACGGACGTTCGGAAAATCTAGTCGGCGAAGCGATTCAGCCGTTTGCGCGAGACAGCATTTACCTGATTTCTAAAGTGTTGCCGAGCAATGCCAACTGCCGAAATTTAGAGCGCAGCTTGGATGCTTCGTTGCGTCAACTGCAAACCGATTATCTGGATATGTATCTTTACCATTGGCGCGGTGCCACACCTTTGGCCGAAACGGTTGAGCTGATGGAAAACATGGTGCAAAAAGGCAAAATCAAAGCATGGGGTGTGTCGAACTTTGATTTGGAAGACATGCAGGAATTGCATGATGTAGGCGGCACCAATTGCGAAACCAATGAAGTGCTCTATCACTTGGGCTCGCGCGGTATCGAGTTTGCGCTGAAACCATGGCAGGATGCCCATGCGATTTCTACCATTGCCTATTGTCCGCTGGCGCAGGCCGGTGATTTACAGGATGATTTGCTGCATCATCCGGCAGTTCGCCAAGTGGCGGCTGAACTCAACATCAGCGTGTATCAAGTGTTGCTGTGTTTTACTTTGGCGCAGCAAAATATGGTATCGATTCCGCGCACCGGCAAAACAACGCATATGAAGGAATTGGTCGATTGCTTGGCTATCCGTTTGTCGCCCGAGCAATATGCGGCTTTGGATGAAGCTTATCCTGCACCGCAATGGCGCGTGCCGCTGGATATTCAATAATCAGATGAGGCCGTCTGAAATATTCATTTTCAGGCGGCCTGAGACCTTTGTAAAATTCAATTTGAACTAAGAAAACTACGCTCGTCATTCCCGTGCAGGCGGGAATCCAGACCTATCGTTTTCAGGAATATTTAACTATTTCAGAAGTTTAACATTCTGGATTCCCGCCTGCACGGGAATGACGGTTTAAAGATTTATGAAAAATAACGAGTTTTACAAAGGTCTTGGCCTTGTTATTTACACCATCAATCTTTCAAGCGGAACTCTGCGGCACGGGCGTGGGCGGTCAGGCTTTCGCCGTGTGCCAATACGCTGGCGATTTGTCCCAGTTTTTGTGCACCGGCTTCGGAAACTTGAATCAGGCTTGAGCGTTTTTGGAAATCGTATGTGCCCAATGGCGACGAGAAACGGGCGGTGCGGCTAGTCGGCAAAACGTGGTTCGGGCCTGCGCAATAATCGCCCAAGCTCTCGCTGGTGTATTTGCCCATGAAAATCGCACCGGCATGGCGGATTTTCTGCGCCCATGCTTCGGCGTTTTCAACCGATAATTCCAAATGCTCCGGCGCAATGTAGTTGGCAATCTCGCAGGCTTCGTCCAAATCTTTGGCCAAAATCATGGCACCACGGTTGCCCAAGCTGGCTTCGATGATGTCGCGGCGCGGCATTTCTTCAATCAGCTTGTCCATGGCGGCTTTCACTTCGTCCAAATACGCTTGCGACGTGCCGATTAAAATGGCTTGTGCAATTTCGTCGTGTTCGGCTTGACTGAACAAATCCATCGCCACCCAATCGGCAGGCGTGGAGCCATCGGCAATCACCAAAATTTCAGACGGCCCTGCCACCATGTCGATGCCGACCACGCCGAACACGCGACGTTTGGCAGCGGCGACAAAGGCATTGCCCGGGCCGGTAATTTTATCGACTTGCGGCACGGTTTCGGTGCCGTAAGCCAACGCTGCCACGGCTTGCGCGCCGCCGACAGTAAATACTTTGGTTACGCCGGCCACATAAGCGGCGGCCAAAACGATGTCGTTGCGCTCGCCTTTCGGCGTCGGCACCACCATGATGATTTCTTTCACACCGGCCACGTGCGCAGGCATGGCATTCATAATCACGCTGCTCGGATAGGCTGCTTTGCCACCTGGCACATAAATGCCCACGCGGTCGAGCGGGGTGATTTGTTGGCCGAGCAGAGTGCCGTCTTCATCGGGATATTGCCACGATTCCATTTTTTGGCGTTGGTGGTAGCTTTCCACACGTTTGGCTGAAGTCTGTAAGGCCGTCTGAACTTCCGCCGGAATGCGGTCAAACGCGTTTTTCAAATCATCTTGGGTTAAGGTCAAATCGGCGATGGTTTGCGCGGAAGTGCCGTCAAATTTATTGGTGTATTCGATTAAGGCCGCATCGCCGCGTTTTTGCACATCGGCGCAGATGTCGGCCACGATTTGATCGACTTTGGGGTCTTGCGCGGTTTCAAAAGCCAATAGGGCTTTGAGTTCGGCTTGGAAACTGTCGGATTGGGTGTTGAGAAATTTCATGACTTGCCTTTATTTTCATAGTAAAAATTGCGTTTCAGACGGCCTATGCAAATGATAAGGCCGTCTGAAAAATATTATTTGTCGCCGTTTACCACGCCGGCAAAGGCTTGGATAATTGGCTCAAGCAGGGTGTGTTTGGTTTTTAATGCAGCTTTATTCACCACCAAGCGGCTGGAAATATCGACGATGTGTTCTACCGCTTCGAGGTTGTTGGCTTTGAGCGTGCCGCCGGTGGAAACCAAATCGACAATCGCATCACTCAAGCCGACCAGCGGCGCAAGTTCCATTGAGCCGTAAAGTTTGATGATGTCGACGTGCACACCTTTGGCGGCAAAATGCTCGGCGGCGATATTCGGATATTTGGTGGCAATGCGTAAGCGGCTGCCCGGTTGGGAAACGCTTTCGTAATCAAAGCCTTTGCGCACGGCAACCATCATGCGGCATTTGGCAATCTGCAAATCGAGCGGTTGATACAGGCCATCGCCGCCGTGTTCGATTAACACGTCTTTACCGGCAATACCAAAGTCGGCTGCGCCGTATTGCACATAAGTCGGCACATCGCTCGCGCGCACAATCACCAAGCGGATATTTTCATGATTGGTGTCGATGATGAGTTTGCGTGATTCTTCAGGGTTTTCGGCCGGAACGATACCGGCAGCGGCCAGCAGGGGAAGGGTTTCATCGAAAATCCGGCCTTTAGAAAGGGCAATGGTTAATGCGTTGTCAGTCATTGTGGATTCTGCTCTATTTTGGGTGTGTGGATAGCGAAAGGCCGTCTGAAAAAATCTTTCAGACGGCATGGATATTATAATAAAGTGCGGATGTCGGCAGCAACGGCATCAGGTTCGGTGCCGTAAGGTGAGAAGATGGCGACTTCGCCTTCTTTGTCAATCAAATACGCGCCTGAAGTGTGGTCAACCAGATAGTTGGCGCTGCCTTCTTTTTGGTTGACTTTGGCTGATACCACACGGTATTGCTGTTTAATCACCGGCAGGGCTTGGCCTTCGGTGGCGGTAATGCCGATGAAATCAGGGTGGAATTGTTTGGCGTATTTGCCAATCAGCTCCGGCGTGTCGCGTTCAGGGTCAACGCTGGCGAATACCACTTTCACATTTTTGGCATCGTCGCCCAATTGTTTTAAAGTATCGCTGTAAGTCAGCAATTCAGTCGGGCAAACGTCAGGACAGTGGGTATAACCAAACGACAATACCACCACATTGCCTTTCAAATCGCTTAATTTAAATGGTTTGCCGTCGCCATCGGTCATTTCAAAATCACCGCCGATATCTTCTTTGCGCATATCGGTGCCGTTGATTTGACCCGGTACGGCTGCTTTTTTAGCTGGCGCGACTTCGGTGCTTGGAGCGGTAGAAGCAGGTGCTTCAGGTGCTTTCGGTGCGGCTTCTTCTTTAGGTTGGCACGCAGCCAGAGCGGCTAAGGCAAAAACGCTGAATACAAACTTTTTGGCTGTGATGGGCATGGTATTCTCCGATTGATTGAGTTTTGCGAGACAATATCCCGTATCTTAACGCTTTTGTTCCTTGAAATGTAGCATTTCTCATGAATTTTATAGAAAATTCATCAAAGTTTGATATAGATGCACATTTGGCTTGCACATTAACACCGAGTGAATTTGAAATTTGATAAATATAATTTCATTTTTAATCAATAAATTGTCATTTAATTGTCAAAAAAATCATCAAAAGCACTTTACAAGTTTTTTGTGCTGGCTATAATAGCGACTTCTTCACCGCCCAGGTGGCGAAATTGGTAGACGCAGGGGACTCAAAATCCCCCGCCGCAAGGTGTGTCGGTTCGAGTCCGACCCTGGGCACCAAATTCTGAAAACGGTCGCTTAAAAGCGACCGTTTTTGTTTTGCATTATTAAAAAACATAATCTTCATTTCATCATCATGCTTGGGAGTGGCATTCGTTTGCCAGCGGGAAATCTGTTGAATTTTACTTTCACGGATTTCAATTATGAACAAACAATTCTCTACTTTGCGCGCATCGCTGCAAAGATTCTTTTTATATTTCATCATGGCATGTTTCTTATTGGCTAATGCTGCTTGCGACAGCCGTTCGGCACATGCGGATAATCTGTCGGCACAAGGCAAGCATAATGGCCTGATGCTGGATAATGCGCGCCGTTATTATTCGGTGGCGGTAATCAAGCAATATATTGATACGCTGGCCGAAAATGGCGGCGGTTTTCTACACCTGCATTTTTCTGACCATGAGAATTACGGTTTGGAAAGTGAGTTATTAGACCAGAAAGCCACCGATGCAGATGTTTCAGACGGCCTTTATCGTAATCCGCAAACCGGCAAACTTTTTTTGAGTGATGTGCAGTTGGGTGAAATTGTGGCTTATGCACATGAGAAAAAGATTGAGTTGATACCGGAATTAGGCAGCCCAAATCATATGGATGGCATTTTTGCGCTGCTCATACATCATCGCGGCGAAGATTATGTGCGGTCGATTAAATCGAATGTGGTGGATGATGAAATCGATATTACCAATCCGCAAAGTATTGCTTTGGTAGAAACCTTAATGGTGGAAGTAATGGCCAAGTTTCCGTACAGTAAACGCTTTCATATTGGTGCGGATGAGTTTGGCTACAGCGTAGAAAGCCACCCTGAATTTGTCGCTTATGTAAACCGATTGGCTGATTTTCTCGACCGTAAAGGCTGGAAAACCCAGATGTGGAATGATGGTGTCATTAAGCAAAGTTTGGCTGATTTAAATCAGCAAATCGAGATAACCTATTGGAGCTACGACGGTAATGCGCAAGACAAAACCGAGCGCAAGAAACGCCGCAATCTGCGCGCCAGTATGCCGGAATTGATTGAAGCCGGTTTTAAAGTGTGGAACTACAATTCTTATTATCTTTATTTTATTCCTAGTTCGGATGTCGGCTCTTCCCATAATACCAATTACGCCATTCGCGATGTCGAGCAGCATTGGCATTTAGGCGTGTGGGACGATGCCAATAGTCAAAACGCTTTACCGCCATCGCAACAGCAAGCCATCGGCGGGGCGGCTTTGGCGGTGTGGGGTGAGCATTCTGATTCATTAAGCGATCAAACTGTGTTTACCCATACGCAGAAACTATTAAAAGCTGTGTTGGCTAAGGCAAATAATCACAATTAAATGAATAAATAGGCCGTCTGAACGTTTAAAAATTTCAGACGGCCTATTTATTAACCTTCGAGTGCTTATTCAAGCTGTAGACAATTGTGGCATGCCAATCAGAAACACATAACCAATTGGTGGATATTTATTTTATAAAAATCAAACAGTAATTAAATTTAATAAAAATAATGTTAAAAGATGAAAGTTTTTGTCTTGCCTGAAAACGCAGATTAGGTTATCGTTGGGCTTCTTCATTTTCATAAACTCTGAGCCTTAATCCAATTGTCCAAACGGATTGGCTGTCGTCGTGTCCTAGCAATGTGCGTACCCTAAATCGCTACTTGATAGGCTTGCATTACAGGTGCTGTGACGAAGCTGCTGTTGCTGTTGGTTTAACGCCCTATAAAAGAGGTTGTTATGCAATTATCAGGCGCACAAATCATTGTGCAAAGTCTCAAGGCAGAAGGCGTTGAATACGTTTTCGGCTATCCGGGCGGCGCAGTTCTCGAAATCTACGACGCCATCTACCAGCTCAATAAATTCAAGCACATCCTGACCCGACACGAACAGGCAGCCGTTCATGCAGCCGATGCGTATGCGCGCACCAGCGGCAAAGTTGGCGTGGCTTTGGTGACTTCAGGCCCCGGTGCAACCAACGCAGTAACCGGTATTGCCACAGCTTATTCGGATTCGATTCCGATGGTTGTGATCACCGGTCAGGTTGGTACGCCGGCTATCGGCAGTGATGCGTTCCAAGAAGTGGACACCATCGGCATTACCCGCCCGTGTGTGAAACACAATTTCTTGGTGACCGACATCAACGATTTGGCCAATACCATCAAAAAAGCGTTCCAAATTGCTGCCAGCGGCCGTCCGGGCCCTGTGGTGATTGATGTGCCGAAAGACGTGACTCAGGCGATGGCGAAATTCAGCTATCCGCAAGAAGATATTTTTATCCGCTCTTATCAGCCGGTGGTGCAAGGCCATGCCGGTCAGATTAAAAAAGCGGTGCAGATGTTCGCTTCTGCCAAACGTCCGATTATCTATTTCGGCGGCGGTATCGTATTGGGTAACGCCAGCCAAGAATTGGTGGAATTGGTACACGCTACCGGCGCGCCATGCGTTGGCACCTTGATGGGGTTGGGCGCAGTACCTTCCAGCGACCGTCAATATCTCGGCATGTTGGGTATGCACGGTACGTATGAAGCCAACTTGGCCATGCAGGATGCCGATGTAGTGTTGGCTGTGGGTGCGCGATTTGATGACCGCGTGGTGTCAGTGCCATCCAAATTCTTGGAAAAACCGAAAAGAATCATTCATGTCGATGTTGACCCATCGAGCATTGCCAAACGCGTTAAAGCCGACATTCCGATCGTGGGCGACGTGAAAAATGTATTGGCCGAAATGGTTTGCTTGGTGAACAAACAGCAATCCGTACCGAGCCGCGAGCATTTGGATAAATGGTGGAAAAACATCGAATCATGGCGCAGCCGCGATTGCTTGTGGTTTGATCAAGACGAAGAAACCATCAAGCCGCAGTTTGTGGTGAAAAAATTGGCGGAAATCACCAATAATTCAGCCATCATCACATCCGATGTCGGCCAGCATCAAATGTTTGCCGCGCAATATTACCCGTTTGAGCGCCCGCGCCAATGGTTGAATTCCGGCGGTTTGGGTACCATGGGTGTCGGCCTGCCTTATGCGATGGGTGCCAAACTGGCCGCACCGGAGCAGGATGTATTCTGTATCACTGGTGAAGGCTCGATTCAGATGAACATCCAAGAATTGTCGACCTGCTTCCAGTATAAGATCCCGCTGACTGTTGTGACCTTGAATAACGGTTATCTCGGTATGGTGCGCCAATGGCAGGAGCTTTACTACAGCAACCGAGAATCGGAAACTTATTTTGATTCCTTGCCGGATTTCGTGAAACTGGCAGAAGCTTACGGCCATGTCGGCATTCGCGTGACCAAGCCGTCTGAAGTGGAAGGCGCGATTCGCCAAGCGCTGCAACACAACCGCGAAGGCCGCTTGGTGTTTATGGATTTCATCACCGATAAGAAACAAAACGTGTTCCCGATGGTGGGCAACGGCAAAGGTCTCGACGAAATGGTGCTGCCGGTACACATGCGTGAAACCAAAGCCGACAGCGACGTGAACGATGTCAATGACCGTGATTACGATACAAGGAGCGTGCCATGAGACACATTTTGTCCATACTGATGGAAAACGAATCCGGTGCGATGAGCCGTGTGGTGGGTCTCTTTTCAGCGCGTGACTACAACATCGATTCATTGTCGGTGGCCGCGACTGAAGACCAAACCTTGTCGCGCATGACCATCGTGACCCACGGTGACGACAGCGTGCTGGAGCAGATTACCAAGCAGCTCAACAAGCTGGTTGAAGTGATTAAAGTGGTCGATTTAAACGAAAGCCGTTTTGTCGAACGCGAATTGATGTTGGTGAAAGTGCGTGCAGCGGGTAAAGATCGCGACGAATTTTTACGCCTGACCGAGATTTATCGTGGCCATGTGGTTGATGTAACCGATCGCAGCTACACCATCGAAATCACCGGCTCCAGCGACAAATTGGATTCTTTCTTAGAAACCGTAGGGCGTGCACAAATTTTGGAAACTGTGCGCACAGGCGCAGCCGGTATCGGTCGCGGCGAGCGTATTTTGAAAATTTAATGCCACGCTTGTTCAGACGGCTTGCTAAAAGATTTTAGGCCGTCTGAAACCAATACAGGAGAAGTTGAGATGTCGATTATTAAGATTGTTGCCTTGATTACCGTGAAACCTGAACACCGCGAAACATTGTCTGCCCAATTCGCCCAGTTGGTTCAAGCCAGCCGCGCCGAAGCAGGGAACAACAGCTATGATTTGCATCAGGATATCCAAAATTCCAACCGCTTCGTGTTTGTCGAAAGTTGGCAATCGCAAGCGGCGGTGGACGAACACAATGCCAGCGAGCATTTTCAGGCATTTGTTCAAGCCATCGAGGGCAAAACCGATCATCTTGAAATTGTGATGCTCAACGAACTCTCCATCTGATTTTTTAAAGTTAACTCAACAAACCTATTCAAATAAAAGGAATTGAAATGCAAGTTTATTACGATAAAGATGCCGACCTGTCATTGATCAAAGGCAAAACCGTTGCCATTATCGGTTATGGTTCACAAGGCCATGCCCACGCTGCCAACCTGAAAGATTCAGGTGTAAACGTGGTGATCGGTTTGCGTCAAGGCACTTCTTGGGATAAAGCGGTTAAAGCCGGCCACAACGTGAAAACCGTTGCCGATGCCACCAAAGATGCCGATGTTGTGATGATTTTGTTGCCGGATGAAAACCAACCGGTTGTGTACAAAAACGAAATCGCACCTAACCTGAAAGACGGCGCGGCTTTGGCGTTTGCGCACGGCTTCAACGTACACTACAACCAAATCGTGCCGCCATCAAATGTAGACGTGATCATGGTTGCGCCTAAAGGCCCTGGCCACACTGTACGCAGCGAATTCTTGAAAGGCGGCGGCGTCCCTTCATTGATCGCCGTTTACCAAGACAATTCCGGTAAAGCACGCGACATCGCCTTGTCTTACGCAGCAGCCAACGGCGGCACCAAAGGCGGCGTGATTGAAACCAACTTCCGCGAAGAAACCGAAACCGACTTGTTCGGTGAGCAAGCTGTATTGTGTGGTGGTGCGGTTGAATTGGTGAAATGCGGCTTTGAAACTTTGGTTGAAGCAGGTTACGCCCCAGAAATGGCTTACTTCGAATGTTTGCATGAATTGAAATTGATCGTAGATTTGATGTACGAAGGCGGTATTGCCAACATGAACTACTCAATTTCTAACAACGCCGAATACGGTGAATACGTGACCGGCCCTGAAGTGGTGACTCCTGCAACCAAAGAAGCAATGAAAAAAGCCTTGTACCGCATTCAATCTGGTGAATACGCGAAAATGTTCATCCAAGAAGGCGCAGCCAACTATGCTTCAATGACTGCCCGTCGTCGCTTGAATGCTGACCATCAAATCGAGAAAGTTGGCGCACAATTGCGTTCGATGATGCCTTGGATTGCAAAAAACAAATTGGTAGATTTGGATAAAAACTAATTTTTAGCCATATCTTTTACAAAATGCCGTCTGAAATGTTCAGACGGCATTTTTTTATGCTGAATCATTTAAATACATTTAACTTATATCAAGGCGGTCTGAAAAAACCGTTGGTAGTATTTCAGGCGGCCTATTTTATTTAGCGTTCAATCAAAATAAATCAAATTTAATTGAAATAAAATGAATCTTATACTGGGTATATGAAGAATCAATCAATGATTTGTAATTTATAGTTTTATTTGTATCTTATTTAACTATAAAGAATTATTGCACTAGGGCGTGTCCTCAATTTAACTTAGCATGAATAATAGAGCAAGCCAAGTAAAGCATCGATTTAAAATTACGAGCTAATTTCTCATAGCGAGTAGCA
>NZ_PDBT02000048.1:0-18535 GCF_002551535.2 Neisseria sp. N95_16 | reverse complement strand
CCGCCGACCGAGAAAGACATTGGACTATGAGACACCGGGTGATCTGTTTTCAGCAGCCCTTGCCAATGGCATTTGAGCGTTGCACTTGAAATGCGAATGTAAGGGCCTATTGTTTCCAATAGGCCGTCTGAAATGTAAAGGCCTTTACATTCATTGCAAAAAAGCGCAAAAGCATAGAAAAAGAAGCTATCAACAATAATGCAATGCGTGTTAAGATAAGTGCTATTCTTGATTCACTGCTTTTGTTAATAACCAAACAAAAACAGCGCATACAACCACCAAAAAGGAATTCTCATGAGCCGCGTACTATTGGTAGATGACGACGCTTTATTGACCGAACTGTTAACCGAATACCTGACCGCCGAAGGCCTGAACGTACACAGCGTTCCCGACGGAGAAGCTGGCGTGCAGGAAATCTTATCGGGTCAATACGACGTGGTCGTATTGGATTCCATGATGCCGAAAATGAACGGCTTGGATGTTTTGAAAAACGTCCGCACCCAAAGCACCATACCGGTGATTATGTTGACCGCCAAAGGTGACGACATCGACCGCATCATCGGTTTGGAAATGGGCGCAGACGACTATGTGCCAAAACCTTGCACCCCACGCGAATTGTTGGCGCGTATCAACGCGATTCTGCGTCGCGCACAAAATAATGCCGAGCAAAGCAATACGCCAAACAGCATTGCCGTGAGCGATGTGGTGCTGTATCCGGCCAAACGCCAAGCCACCATCAAAGACTCCCCGTTGGAATTGACCAGCACCGAATTCAACCTGCTGGAAGTATTGATGCGCCATGCCGGCCAAGTCGTGAGCAAAGAGACCTTGTCTGTCGAAGCCTTAGACCGCAAATTGGCCAAATTCGACCGCAGCATCGACGTGCATATCTCCAGCATCCGCCACAAATTGGGCGATGCTTCGTTGATTCAAACCGTGCGCGGCTTGGGCTATTTGTTTGTTAAAAACTAAGATTCAGTCCCCATGAAACTGTTTCAACGCATATTCGCCACATTTTGCGCCGTGATTATCTGCGCAATCTTTGTGGCGAGTTTTTCATTTTGGCTGATGCAAAACACCTTGGCCGAAAACCAGTTTAATCAACGCCGTACCATCGAAACGACGTTGATGAACAGCATTGTTTCCGCGTTTAAATCACGCGGCGATGCCGGTGCGCGCGAGATTTTGTTCGAATGGAAAGACAGCCCCGTCTCCAACGGTGTTTTTGTCATTCTCGGCGACAACAAGCGCGATATTCTCGACCGCGACATCGACACCAAAATGATTGAACGCGCCCGCGCCTTTGCCATCAACAACCCAAAATCCGATTTGGCACACATCGACTACGACCGCTTCGGCGAAGAATATCTCTTCTTCGTGCGCGGCTGGGACAATCAACAGGCGCAACGTTTGCCAAGCCCGTTGTTCATTCCCGGCTTGCCACTGCCGCCGATTTGGCACGAATTCATCATCCTTTCCTTCATCATTCTGGTCGGCTTGCTGACTGCCTACATCTTGGCGGCCAACATCACCAAGCCCATCCGTATTTTGGGTAAAGGCATGAATCGCGTGGCCAATGGCGATTTGGAAACGCGTATTTCGCAACAAGTTGACGATCGTGATGATGAATTGTCGCACTTGGCACAGCAATTCGACAAAATGGCGGAAAAACTGCAAAAGCTGGTCGCCAAAGAGCGTCACCTGCTGCACCACGTTTCCCACGAAATGCGCTCGCCGCTGGCACGCATGCAGGCCATTGTCGGCCTGATTCAAGCGCAGCCACAAAAGCAGGATCAATACCTGAAACGCTTGGAAGACGAATTAACGCGTATGGATACCTTGGTGGGCGAGTTGCTGACTCTGTCGCGCTTGGAAACGTCCAACATGCCGCAGGAAAAGGAAAACCTGAAACTGATTCCTTTCTTAACCAATTTAGTGGAAGACAGCCAAAGCGTGGCGCAACAAAACCATCAGTCCGTCACCTTACAAATTCAAGGCAAAATTCCGGAAACCGCCACTGTGTCGGCCAACGAGAGCTATTTATATCGCGCGTTTGACAATGTGATTCGCAATGCCATGAATTACAGCCCTGAAGGCAGCGACATCAAAGTCAACATCGGCCAAGACAGTAAAAACTGGATTGTGAATATTACCGACAACGGTCCGGGAGTAGATGAAATGCAATTGCCGCACATTTTCACTGCATTTTACCGCGCCGACTCCAGCGCCAGCAAACCGGGCACCGGCCTAGGCTTGGCTTTGACCAAGCACATTGTCGAGCAGCACAACGGTAAAATCATCGCCGAAAATGTCAAACCTAACGGCTTGAATATGCGTTTCATTTTCCCGAAAACCAAACCTTCCGGTGAAAAAAGCAAAAACGCTGCAGCGGTATAAACCCATCAAGGCCGTCTGAAAATACCTTTGTTTTCAGACGGCCTTTTTCATTAACGCAACCGATTTCACACGAAAGCACCCTCATGAATACACAGCCCATGCCCGGCTATTTTTTCATGCCACAACACATCATCTTGGTTGGCGCGAGCGAACGGCCGCACACTTTGGGCGAACGCATCTTAACCGCGCTTCTAGGTTCTTCGTTTCAAGGTGAAATCACGCCGGTCAATTTACGCCACAAAACCGTGGCCGGTTTGCCTTCATACCCGAATTTAAACAAAATCGACGACCAAGCCGACTTGGTGATTGTCGTCACCCCACCCGACAGCTACGAAACGCTGTTTAAAGCCTGCCGTAAAAAGCAGCTTCACCACTTGATTTTGATTCAAGACTGGGAAAGCCTTAGCGAAGAAGATTGGCAAACTGCCCGCCAAGCGATTCAAAAGCATCACGGGCAGGAATTAAACATCAGCGTGTGCAGCCCTGCCGGCATTCAATTGCCCACCCAAGGGCTAAACACCGGCCTGTTGCCCGATTTTCCGGCCGGTCATGTTGCACTATTGACCGGACAAGCAGCAGTCAGCAGCGAAATCGATGTCATGTTGCGCCGTATGCAGCAAGGTGTTTCACGCCACATCAGCCTGAATTACGACCTCAGCCCTACTTCTGCTGCCGATTGGATCAACCGCTTCGGCCACAACCGCCATACCCGCATCGCCGTGGTGCAGCATAACCCTGCCGAAAACCAGCGCAAACTGTTCAGCGCCATCCGCCACTTCGCCCGCCACACCCCAATTATCGTGTACTGCACCCATGCCGTGGACGATACAGAACGCGCTATTTTAGAAAGCCTAAGCCGCCACTGCAATTTCCTGCTGACACTCAACCACAACGAATTGGCTGCCGCTCTACATGCCCGTTTGTCCGAAATCAAGCCAAGCAACCAGCTCACCGCGCTGGGCAACACGCCGATTGGCTGGTTACAACCAATTGCCGCTGAAATGGGCATCCAATTAACCCTGCCGTCTGAAAAACCCAATCTGCAAAACGGCTATCTGGGCAGCATACCTACCGCCGCACATTACCGCAGCATGGCCGCGCAACAATTGCAGCAAAATCACACCCAAGCCCTGCTCGCGGTAATTGCACCGAGCGCCGAGCACAATGAAACCGCCATCGGTAAAATGCTGAATCATTTGGCCAAACAAACCGATAAACCCTTGCTCATCAGCAGCCATGTTTCAGACGGCCTGTTACATTTCCCCAACCCCGAACAAGCCTTACAAGCCTTGTATTTACGCAATGTCGCCGATCGTTTACAACAGATACAGCACGAAATCGCACCGGCAAAATCAGGCCGTCTGAAAAACATCGACGGCGAAGCTGTTGCCGCGGCCAAAGACCATGCTAAAAACTTAGCGGCCGTACTGCATCTGCCTGCCTATCAAAATGACAATACTTATCCGTTGGTCAAACTGACTTTCAGACGGCATCCCCAATACGGCGCCATCATCAGTGCAGCCGACCTAAACCGTACCATCGCCGTGTTGCCACCGTTTACCACGCTCGATACGGCACGTCTTTTGCGTTTTACCGACTTAAACCGCTATCAAGATGCCATCGAGCAGTTTGTGCACAGCATGAATGCCTTGGTGCAAAATCCCGAGCTGTTCAACGGCGAAATTATCCTGAATATCAGCAGCAACCAAATCAGCAGCGATTTCAGATGGCCTACCCAACCTGCGCCTGCTTCGCATAAAAATAACAGGCCGTCTGAAAAAACTGTCGAAAAACCAAATCTGCCGACTGCCGATGACTTCAACCACCGCATGCAGGCTGCTGCCGAATTCCTGCGTCACAGCAATGCCCGTGCCAGCGAATTTATCCGCACCACCAGTGAAGCAGCTGCCGAATTTTGGCATCAAAAAAACAACACCGACAAACCCAAACCGGCAGAAAACGTGCTCGCCCCTTATCCAACCGATTATCCAAGCGAAATTAAGTTAAAGAATGGGCAAACCGTATCGGTTCGCCCGTTTGAACCCGAAGATGCCGAAGCGAAACAGCAATTTATCCGCCGACTGTCACCGCAATCGCGCTACACCCGCTTCATGACCCGCACCAACGCGCTACCACAACCGACACTTGCCCGATTCAGCAAGCTCGATTACCACAGCGAAGGCGCATGGATTGCCGAAAATTCAGACGGCCTGATTGTCGCCGTCAGCCGCTTCAGTCGTCTAACCCGTGATGAATGCGAATTTGGCATTACCGTTTCCGAAGACATGCGCGGCAGCGGTTTGGCGCACGAAATGATGCAACTGATTATCCGATTAGCAACACAACAAGGCTACCAAAGCATGAGCGCGGAAATCCTAAAAGAAAACACCGCCATGCTGAAATTGGCCGAAAAATCAGGCTTTAGCCTGATGGAATCGGAGCAGGACAAAAATCTTTACCAAGCCAAACTCAACCTTTTACCAACCGAAGAGCAAGGCAAGGAGAAGTTTAGGCAATAAATACTTGCCTAAACACCACAAACTAACCTAAAATAAACAGTTTCTATATCTCCGAATTTATCAAAAGGACTCAAAAAATGGTAGTTATCCGTTTGGCTCGTAGTGGCTCTAAACACCGCCCTTTCTACAACATCGTGGTTGCTGATTCACGCAACCGTCGCGACGGCCGCTTCATCGAGCGCGTTGGCTTCTACAACCCAGTTGCCAATGAAAAACAAGAACGCGTACGCTTGGCTACTGACCGCCTGAACCACTGGATCGGTCAAGGCGCGCAATTGAGCGAAGCCGTTGCCAAATTGGTTAAAGAGCAAAAAGCTGCTGCTTAATTAACCGCACATTGCCATGACAGACACGCAACAATGGGTAGCCATGGGCTACATTAAAGGCGTATTCGGCGTCAAAGGCTGGCTTAAAATCGCTGCCAACACCGAATACACCGACAGCCTGCTGGACTACCCGCAATGGCAGTTACGCAAAGACGGCGAAATCCTGACCGTCACCATCGAAGCCGGTAAAGCCGTCGGCGATGAATTACAGGTAAAATTCGAAGGTATCGATGACCGCAACCAAGCATTTTTGCTGCGCGGTTATACCATCGAAATCCCCCGCTCCGAATTTGCCCCGACTGAAGAAGATGAATTCTACTGGGCAGATTTAGTGGGCATGACCGTTGTCAACCAAGAAGGCTTGACTTTAGGTACGGTCAAAAACCTAATGGAAACCGGTGCCAATGATGTCTTGGTAATTCACGGCGAATATGGTCAAAAGCTGATTCCGTTTGTGTCGCAATACGTTGGAAACGTAGATGCCGACAAACAGACCATCACCGTTGACTGGGGCTTGGATTACTGATGTTGATTCAAAGCATTACCTTGTTTCCGGAAATGTTTGACAGCATTACCGAATACGGCGTGACCGGTCGGGCAAGAAAGCAGAATTTATGGCAATTTCATGCCATTAATCCGCGCCGATTTGCCGACAACAAACTCGGCTACATCGATGACCGCCCTTTCGGCGGCGGCCCGGGCATGATTATGCAAGCGCCTCCGTTGCAAGCCGCAATCGATGAAGCGAAAAAAAACAGCGCAAGCAACAGCAAAGTGATTTACCTCAGCCCGCAAGGCGCATTGTTCAACCATCAAAAAGCGGTTGAATTGGCGCAATCAGACAGCCTGATTTTATTGTGCGGCCGCTATGAAGGCATTGACGAGCGCTTGTTGCAACACAGCGTTGACGAAGAAATCAGCATGGGCGATTTTGTCGTTTCTGGTGGTGAATTGCCGGCGATGATGCTGATGGACGCGGTATTAAGATTTGTACCTGGTGTATTGGGCGATATTCAGTCTGCCGAGCAGGATTCGTTTTCAGACGGCCTGTTAGACTGTCCGCATTACACCAAACCTTTAGAATTTCAAGGCATGGCCGTGCCGGATGTTTTGCGTTCGGGCAACCATGCATTGATTGCCGAGTGGCGGTTGAAACAATCGCTGCAACGCACATTAGCGCGCAGACCGGATCTTCTGGAAAAGCGCAGTTTAATCCCAAAGGAAACCCGCCTCTTACAAGAAATCTTGGCAGAGCAACGGGAAATCCAATCATAATCTAGGAAAAACAATGAACCTGATTCAACAATTAGAGCAAGAAGAAATCGCTCGTTTGAACAAAGAAATCCCTGAATTTGCACCAGGTGACACCGTAGTCGTGTCTGTACGCGTAGTAGAGGGTACCCGTAGCCGTTTACAAGCTTACGAAGGCGTGGTCATCGCCCGTCGTAATCGTGGCTTAAACAGCAACTTCATCGTACGCAAAATCTCTAGCGGTGAAGGCGTTGAGCGTACTTTCCAACTGTACTCTCCAAACGTTGAAAAAATCGAAGTAAAACGCCGTGGTGACGTTCGCCGTGCGAAACTGTACTACTTGCGTGGCTTGACTGGTAAAGCAGCCCGTATTAAAGAAAAATTGCCTGCTCGTAAAGGTTAATTTACCTAATTTAAACCCGCTTTTGAATAAAGCGGGTTTTTTATTACCCACTCCTCCCTATTCCATCGCTAAGTTCACCCACAAGTTTCACACATCATTGATTCAGAAGATTAAAATTCATATTTCCCTATTCATATTTCCCTATTTTTCATAACCTTCTTGTTTAAAAAATTTTCTCACTTAAAATCAAATAACTAAAAACATAAAATATCTTAAAAATTCCGGCTAATTGTTGGCAATTTTACAGAAACTTGTTAATTCGTTATAATTATTGATTATTTTCTCAAAAAAGCAATTTAACGGCTTTGATTAAATTGTTTCTTACCTTCGCTTTTTCTGTTTATGACAGAAGGCCGTCTGAAATTTATATCGCTATCTGACGCGATACCAATATGGAGAAGTTAATGAGTCTTAACTCGCTCATCCAAAATAAATCCTCTTTCAATCCAATTGTGATTGTCGCCACATTAATTTTCGTTGTTCTATTACTGGTCGGCACACTCGCTTTTCCGGTGGGCATGCAAAATACGCTCAACTTTCTGAAAGAAGGTATTTTTCAGCATTTTAGCTGGTTTTATATTTTAACCTTTTCGATTTTCTTGTTTTTCTTAATCTTCCTTGCCATCAGTAATCTTGGCAGCATCAAATTGGGCACCGATGAAGAAGAGCCTGAATTTTCATTCATGTCGTGGCTGTCTATGCTGTTTGCCGCGGGCATGGGCGTAGGTTTGATGTTTTTTGGCGTGGCCGAACCCTTGTCACACTATGCTGACCCCATCAGTAACGGCGATGCAGAATCTGCTATGCTGCATACCTTTTTCCACTGGGGCATCCATGCGTGGGCGATTTATGGCGTGATTGCTTTGGCGCTGGCCTATTTCGGTTTCCGCTATAAATTACCGCTGGCCTTGCGTTCGTGTTTTTATCCGATTTTAAAAGACAAAATCAACGGCCGCTTGGGTGATGCCATTGAAGTCATGGCGCTGATTGCCACGCTGTTCGGTATTATTACTACCTTGGGCTTTGGCGCCATGCAGTTGGGCTCAGGCTTGCAGCAAATTGGTTGGGTATCGCAAAACAGCTTCAGCATGCAAGTTATCGTGATTATTGCCGTGATGACACTGGCCGTGACTTCAGCCGTATCCGGCGTGGGTAAGGGCGTAAAAATCCTGAGTGAAACCAACTTGGTATTGGCCGTATTGTTGATGTTGTTCGTATTGTGCACTGGTCCTACCCTGCACTTACTGGGTGCATTCAGCAACAACTTGGGCGATTACATCAGTAATTTGGTCGAACTGAGCTTCAAAACCTATGTGTACGAATCCAGCAATACCGCTTGGTTCAACGGTTGGACCGTGCTTTACTGGGCATGGTGGTGTTCATGGGCGCCATTTGTCGGCCTGTTTATCGCTCGTATTTCACGCGGCCGCACCATTCGTGAATTTATTTTTGGTGTATTGGTGATTCCAAGCGTGTATTGCGTGTTGTGGTTTACCATCTTCGGTAACAGCGCCATCTGGCTGGATGCCAACGTGGCTAACGGTGCCTTGGCTGGCCTGACTTCTTCACCAGAAAAATTGCTGTTTGCCTTCTTAGACTACCTGCCGTTGCCAACATTGAGCAGCATTGTCGCCCTGATCATCATTTCTTTGTTCTTCATCACCTCTGCCGACTCCGGCATTTATGTGTTGAACAGCATTGCGTCACGTGATAAAAGCATGGTCTCGCCAAAATGGCAGGCCATCATGTGGGGTATTTTGATGTCGGCGATTGCTATTGCCCTGCTCAATTCCGGCGGCATGAGTGTATTGCAAACTATGACCCTGATTACTGCTTTGCCGTTTGCATTTTTGATGATTCTGATGGCCTTCAGTTTATGGAAAGCCTTAGAAGCCGACCAGAAATACTTCAAAGCAGCAGTGACCCCAACCAGCAGCTATTGGACAGGCGAGCGTTGGAGAGAGCGTTTGCAAACCATGCTCAACCAATCTCAGGAACATGATATCCACAGTTTCCTGAAATACACCGCCCTGCCGGCCATGCGTGAATTGAGTATGGAAATGAACAAAGGCTATGGTCTGACCGTGCAAGTCAACACCGAAGCGTTGAACGATGAAGAACCGTCGATTGAATTGGTGATTGAAAAATCGACCATGCGTAACTTCGTATACGGCATCAAATCCGTGCGTTACGACATCGCCGAGCAATTGGTACAGGAAAGTAACCTGCCGCATATCCGCAGCAACACCACTTACGCACCGGTCACCTATTTTTCAGACGGCCGCACCGGCTACGACGTGCAATACATGAGCCGTGAAGAATTGATTGCCGACATGCTGAAAAACTACGAACGTTACTTAAGCCTGATGGAAGACGTGGGACAAGAAATCATGTCGCACGAGCAAACCGAATTGGCTGAATAACATTTAAAATCAGAAGGCCGTCTGAAAGATAATCTTTCAGACGGCCTTCTTCTATTTCATCGATAAACGTTTAAATTATGCGTTAATCTTTCGCTGCCATCACGCGGTTTTTCTCGCCCCAGTCACACATGCTGCGAATAATCGGCCACAGCGAACGGCCTTTTTCCGTCAGGCTGTATTCTACTTTTGGCGGAATCTGCGGATACTCCTCACGGTGAATCAAACCATCGGCTTCCATTTCCTTCAAGGTATTGCTCAACATTTTAAAAGTAATCTCACCCAATAGCCGCCGCAATTCGTTGTAGCGCACCACTTCGTATTTCGACAAAACATAGATAATCTGCAATTTCCATTTGCCGTTCAATACCGATTGCGTATAGCTGAAGAAGGTTTCCTCATCGGCAATAATCTTGCTTTTGTATTCTTTCATCCGCTCTGTTCTTTCATTTTTAACTATCCTTTTAGATAGTATATATCTAAAAAGTGCATACTTGTTTTAAAAAATATATCGCCAATATTATAGCCATAACTTATCTATCACACAAGGCGAAATCATGAATCAAGATTACCAAACCCAGTTAAAACAAGCTGTTGAGAAAATCCGTGAAGCTGAAGTCATTATCATCGGCGGCGCTTCCGGTTTATCCACCGCCAATGGTCACGACTTTTACAATCACAGCGATTATTTCAAAAAACACTTCACCGAATTCGAACAAAAATTCAGCGTAACCGGCTGTTTCCAAGCCTTATATCACCGCTATCCAAACCGTCAAAGCCGTTGGGCATATCTATCCAAACACGCCACCGCCATGTTTGACGAGCCGGCAGGACAAACCTATCTCGATTTGCGGAAACTGGTAGGCGACAAACCTCATTTCGTCATTACCACCAACCAAGACATGCAGTTTTCCAAAGTATTTGATGAAGACAAAATTGCCTATCCGCAAGGCGATGCGCATTGGCTGCAATGTAGCAAACCATGCCATGATGCGGTGTATCCGGCAGAAGAAGCCGTCAGAAAAATGGCGGCGAGCATCGAAGATTGCGCTGTCAATCCGGCCACCATTCCAACCTGCCCGAATTGCGGCGCCGATTTAGAACCGTGGATTCGTTCATACGAATTTTTGGAAGGCACATTCTGGGCAGAAAAACTGGCGATTTACCAAGATTTCGTGGTGAAAAACCACAATAAGAAAATCTTATTTATCGAAATGGGTGTGGGCCGCATGACGCCCAACATCATCAAATATCCATTTTCTAAAATGGCCAACCTGTGGCTGAATGCTTTCCTTATCCGCATCAACCAAAAAGAAGATTTCTTTCCGGCCATGAAAGAAGGCAAAGCAGTGATTTTCGACCACGATATCGCTGCTACCCTGCACGACTTAGTGGCATTGAAAAACCAACAGGAGCAAAACCATGAATCCGCCGCTTAATGTGATTGCCGATAAAATCCGCCAAGCAGAAAAGATCGTCGTCGGCGCCAGCAATGGCTTATCCATCGCCGAAGGTATCCATATTTTCGCCGACAACGCCGATTTTCACGCCCATTTCGGTGATTTTTCGCAAAAATACGGCTTTCGCAGCATGATACACGGCTGCTTTTATCCGTTCCCAAGCCAAGAAAGCTACTGGGCGTATTTTGCACGACTCTACCATTATATGAACGTGCAAAAACCGGCCGGAAAAGTAATGGCCGATTTACGCAATATCTTAAAAAACAAAGATTATTTTGTTGTTACCAGCAATTTCGACAACCACTTCCGCCAAGCCGGTTTTGCTGAAGAACGCTTGTTTGAAATCGAAGGTGTCGGCACACACAACCAACTGATTAAGCTGCCATTTATGCAGCAAGTCTATGCCCGCGACAATGCGTTTTACATCACTGTCAACAAAGGCGAAATCTATATTCCGCCAGAAATCGCCCCTCGCTCACTCGGCGTAGCCAACGGCTTAACGGAATGGCTGGAGCAACTCAATGCTGAATTTGCTTGAAACCTTTATGCGTGAAGAAATGCCGTCTGAACGCTTTCAGACGGCATGGCAACGTTACCGGCATTGGTATGAATTTCTTCACCGCGAAATCAAGTTTCAAATCCACAGCGATTTGCACGGTTTCGCCCATTGCGCGCGCGTGCTGTTTTACGCCGTTATCTTAGGCGAACGGCTGAATCTGACCGAAACACAGCGCGACATACTCTGCACCGCTGCGGTGTTTCATGATTCGCGCCGCCAAGACGACGGCTACGATACCGGCCACGGCGGGCGGGCTTCGGTGTACTATCGTGAATATTGCGCCGAACACGCTTTAGCATTTGACCCGATTGCCGCCGCATTGATGAAATACCACGACCGAGATGATGATTTCGGCATTGAGCGAATTCAAAAACACCTGCCGAATCAAGCTGATGCTGTTTTACTGTATCAAGCCTTCAAAGATTCAGACGGCCTTGACCGTTTCCGGTTAGGAAGCAACGGACTAGACCCGAAATATTTACGCACAGAAGCAGCTAAAGCAATGATTGGATTGGCAGAAAAATGCGTACAACAAACAACTATCTAAGCTACCAAAAGGCCGTCTGAAAGATTATCTTTCAGACGGCCTTTTCTTTATTTCAATCTATCAAGCCAAAATCTTGCCCACAATCTCGCCTACATCTTTCGACAAGCCTTCCTGCGCTTGAATGCGTTGCAGTTGCGCAGTCATCAAAGCACGACGATGCGGTTCGAGTTTGCGGCAAATATTGAATGCCTGTACCAAACGCGCGGCGACTTGCGGATTGAAGCGGTCGATTTCCATCACCTTATCGGCTATAAATGCGTAACCGCTGCCGTTTTCCGCGTGGAAATGCGGCACGTTGCGGCTGAAGCTGCCCAGCAATGAACGTGCTTTGTTCGGGTTTTCCAAGCTGAATTTCGGGTGGTTTAAGGCCGTCTGAACTTGCGCCAATGTGTCGCTGCGGTGACTGGCACCAATCAGGATAAAGTATTTGTCCATCACCAGCGCATCATCGGCATAGCGTTCGGCAAAACGGTCGAGCAAGGTGTTGCGGCCTTCGTATTCCAAATGGTTTACCGTATTCAACACGCTGATTTCATGGGTCATATTTGGCGAAAGTTGCTCATAGCGTGTAATGTAATATTGTAAACGCGTGCAGGTAGATGCTTCGTGATCTGCGCGTTGTTCGCCTTCGTAATTGCCCACTTGGATGGTTTGGTGACGCTCAACCCGAATCGTCAACAAGCGTACTGCCGCCAGCAGCGCACGCACACCGGCCAGCTCCGGATGGTATTCATACGGCGTGTCAATGCCGCTTTCAGCTTCTTGTGCCAATGCCCATTCGCGCGTTTCAGCCAATTCGTTGATGCAGGCTTCGGCCAGCGCATTGAGCAAAGCTTCGCGCGCTTGGTGGTAATGCAACGGGTTAATGTTGTCGGCACCATCCCACAATTCGCTTTCAGATGGCACTTGCAATAATACGGCTTTAAACGCGGCATCTAAATCGGCATTGCTTAACACTTGTTTCACTGCCTCAATCAAGCCCGTATGCTGCGGCAAATCTTCACCCGCCTCAATCGCGGCCAGATTGGCAGCAACCGCGCGTGAATACAGCGTTTGCGCGGCTTCCCAACGGCTGAATTCATCAGAATCATGCGCCAACAACAAGGCCAAATCGGCATCTCGATACGGATAATTCAGATGCACCGGCGCAGAAAAACCGCGCAGCAATGACGGCACCACCGCTTCGTTGACCCCGCCCAACACAAATTCCTGCTCCGCTTCGGTCAACAGCAACACCGCTTCGCTCACACGCTCGCCTTGATAGTCAAATTCCACCGCTTCGCCGCGCTGATTGAGCAGACCGACTTTCACCGGCATCATCATCGGCTTTTTCTCCGCAGCCGGCATATCAGGCGTGCTCGGAATGCTTTGTTTGATGTGCAACACAAAATCATTATTGTTCAGACGGCCTGTGATGTCTAAAGTCGGCGTACCGGCTTGGCTGTACCATAAAGCAAATTGGTCGAGGTTGATTTCATTGGCATCGGCCATTGCGTTGCGGAAATCATCGCAAGTCGCCGCTTGACCGTCGTGGCGTTTGAAATAGAGCTTCATGCCTTTTTGGAAGCCTTCTTCGCCCAACAGCGTGTGATACATGCGCACCACTTCCGCGCCTTTTTCATACACGGTCATGGTGTAGAAATTGTTCATTTCTTCATAGCTGGCGGGGCGCACTGGATGCGCGGTCGGACCGGCGTCTTCGGGAAACTGATGCTGGCGCAGCATACGCACGTTGTCAATCCGACGCACGGCACGGCTGGCGCGGTCGCCTGAAAACTCCTGATCGCGGAACACAGTCAGGCCTTCTTTCAATGAAAGCTGAAACCAGTCGCGGCAGGTCACGCGGTTGCCCGTCCAATTGTGGAAATATTCATGGCCGATAACCGATTCGATGCCCTCGAAATCCGCATCAGTGGCAGTTTGACTGTCGGCCAGCACATATTTGGTATTGAAAATATTGAGGCCTTTGTTTTCCATCGCGCCCATATTAAAATCGCCGACGGCCACGACCATGTAAATATCCAAATCATAAGCCAGCCCGAAGCGCGTTTCGTCCCATTTCATCGCGTGTTTCAACGATTCCACCGCAAACGGCACTTTAGGCTTGTCGGCCTCAGCAGTGTAAAACTCAATGGCCACCTCGCGGCCGGTCTGCGTGGTAAACGTGTCTTGCGTCAGCGCCAAATCGCCCGCCACCAGCGCAAACAGATAGCTCGGCTTGGCAAACGGATCCAGCCATTTAACCCAGTGACGGCCGTCTGAAAGCGCACCGCCGTCGATTTTGTTACCGTTGGACAACAACACCGGATAGCGTTTTTTGTCGGCCACAATCGTGGTGGTGAATTTGCTCATCACATCGGGGCGGTCGGGATAAAACGTGATTTTGCGGAAGCCCTCCGGTTCGCATTGGGTAAACAGATTGCCGCCGCTCTCATACAAACCCATCAGCGACTTGTTTTCAGACGGCAGCAAGCGCGTTTCCACTTCCAAAACAAAATCTTCAGACGGCGCATCCGCCACTGTCAATTGCTCGCCGTTTAAAACATAATCCACTGTTTCGCCATCAATTTTCAGCGACACCAGTTCCGCCGAACCGTCCAGAACCAACGGCGCACCCGCACGCTTGGGTTCGACCAGCAAGCGCGCCTTCACTTGCGTGTGCGTATCGAAAATATCGAAATGCAAATCCGTTTTGCGGATTTCGTGCGCCGGAGTTTGATAATCTTTCAGATAATGAACGGTATTGCTCATGGCATTGGCCTTTTAATAATGAATCCGGCCTAAAATATGGGTTTCAGACGGCCTCAATTCAAGCCCGTGCGGCAAACTTATTTCCCTGTCACCGGTTTCAATCACCAACGGATTCACAGCCGACCAAAAGGCCGTCTGAAAAGCCAAGCATATTCAGACGGCCACCCCAATCCGCCAAACTCAAAAACATTCCGCCGCCTGCGGCAAAAAACATTCCGACAAAAACAATTTCTCTCCCTGCCATTCAAACCACGACCGCCTGGCCAGCGCATACGGCGCGATCTCGGCAAACTGCAAAGGGCTTCTCGTCAAACCCTCAAGCCGGTTCGAAAACAGCAGCAATCCCAGCGAAGCCGCCCCTCGGTCGAGATGTTCGCACCAAAGCGACTGCGGCGCACAAACACTTTGCGCATGCACCAGCGGCACACCGTCCAGCAGCAACGTGACGCGGCGCTGGAAAACCACCCGCGGCAACGCATAATCGGCAAACAGATGCGGATCCTGCGTCAGCCCCAACGCATCAACTGCCACCGCAAACCGCCCGCGCGCCGACAAAAACCGCGTCAACGAATCCGCACAAACAAAATCTGCCAAACCGCCCGCCACCGGACAATTTTCCCGCCAATCCAACACCATACGCCACCCAACCCTTGCTGATAAAGCGACATTATATAGCGAAACGGATAGGGTGTTTTTTTATTCAAACAACATCGGAAGGCATGAAAAGGCCATCTGAAATCATTTTCAGACGGCCTGCGCTAATTCAGCCTATTAAAAAACACGGTGTTCAAACGGTTGCGGATTCGCTTTGTTCAAGTCCATATCGAAATCGTCCACGGTAATGGCTATTTTCAGCAGACGTCTTGCCTCACGCAACTGTTCGGCTTCATCAGCGCTGATGAAGCCTTTTTCCACTGCTTCGCTGATTTTTTCAGACGGCTTGTTTGTCGACAATTGTCCTTTGGCTTCAGCCTTGCGCAAAGTCTGTTCCAATTTGTTGGTACGTCGGACAGCCTCCATGGCCGGTTTCAACACCGCCAACGGCTCATCTCCGTTATCCACTTCAGCCTGCGGATGGAAACGGAAACGGGTCAGGCGATCCAGCGTTTCACCATGCTGCTGCATATCGGCAGCCACCTGATGCACCAATTTGTCTTTGGGCGCACTTTCGCGCTTGCCCAACGGCAATACCACCACGCGCAACAAAGCGGCCGCCCAACGGTTGGGCAGGTTGGCTATCAGACCGGCCAACGCGGTTTCGGTTTCGTATAAAGCCAGACGCACGGCATATTCGGCAATCGGCAAATCCGCTTTTTGGGCGCCCTCGCGTTCAAACCGCTTCAGACAGGCCGACGCGATGTAGAGGTTGGAAAACGCATCGGCCAAGCGGCCGGACAGGCTTTCGCGGCGTTTCAAATCACCGCCCAAGCTCAACATGGCCACGTCAGCCGCAAAGGCAAACGCCGCGCTCAAACGATTAAGCCGTTTGTAGGCAAAGGCCAGCGGGCTTCTCGGTGCATAGCCGCCACCGTTGGTGAGGCCAAACACAAAGCTGCGGGCGGCATTGGATGCGCTTTGGCCTAAGTGTTTCTGAAAGGCTTGGTCAAACGCGTTCACATCATCTTTTTGCAACGCATTGATTTCGGTCAGCACATGATGATGGCAGCGAAATGCGCCCTGCCCGAAAATCATCAGGCAGCGGGTCAAAATGTTGGCACCTTCCACCGTGATGCCGATTGGTACAGCGTTGTACATCGAAGCCAGATAGTTGCGCGGCCCGCCGACCACGGCGCGGCCGCCGTGAATATCCATGGCATCGTTCATCACTTTGCGCAGGCGTTCGGTATTATTGAATTTCACCATTGCCGAAATCACCGATGGATTTTCACCCAAATCCAAGCCGGTCAAGGCCAAGTCTTGCGTGGCTTCCATTTGGTAAGTGTGGCCGCCGATGCGCGCCAATGCGTCGGCCACGCCTTCGAATTTACCGATCGGCAAACCGAATTGCTGGCGGATGCCAACCCATGCGGAAGTCGTCCATGCGGCGTGTTTGGCGTTGCCCACCGATTGCGACGGCAGCGAAATGCAGCGGCCGATGGACAAACATTCCATCAACATGCGCCAGCCCTGACCGGCGTAATCACGGCCGCCGATAATCCACTCCAGCGGGAAGAAAATGTCTTTACCCCACACCGGCCCGTTCCAAAACGGCGTTTCGTTCGGGTAATGGCGGCGTTGGTGATACAGACCTTCCATCGCGGTCGGCAGCAGGGCGCAGGTGATGCCGATGTCTTCCTTGCCGCCGAGCAAACCTTCCGGATCGCGCAATTTGAACGCCAAACCAATCACCGTGGCAATCGGCGCCATGGTAATCCAGCGTTTTTCAAAGCTCACGCGCACGCCCAATACGTTTTCATGATGCGAGCCGTCGCGCGGGTCGGTGTAGCTGCCGTAACACACGAAACCGGTGTCCGGAATCGCGCCCGCGTCCGAGCCTGCCCACGGGCTGGTCAACGCGAAACACGGCATATCAATACCCTTCGCCAAGCGCGGCAGGTAGTAGTCTTTTTGCTCGTCGGTGCCGTAGTGCTGAATCAATTCGGCAGGCCCCAAAGAGTTGGGCAGCATAATCATGTACGCCGCGGCCGGGCTGCGGCTGGCGATTTTGGTTGCCACTTTGGCATGTGCATAATGCGAGAATTGTTTGCCGCCGTATTTTTTGTCGATAATCATGGCGATAAAGCCCTGATCCTTCACATACTGCCACACTTCAGGCGGTAAATCCTTATCGTGATGGGTAAAGCGCCAATCATTGAGCATTTGGCACAAGGTTTCGGTTTCGTTATCGATAAAGGATTGTTCTTCTTCGGTTAATTTCGGGTCGCGATAGCCGGATAATTTGCGCCAATCCGGTTTGCCGTTGAAAATTTCCGCATCCCACCACACCGTACCCGCATCAATGGCGGCCTGTTCGGTAGCCGACAAAGGCGGCAGAATGTTTTTAAACAGCTTAAATGCCGGACGGCTGACAAATCTCATCCGCAGCGATGCCACGCCCAACAGCGCACACACCGCCAGCCACAGCAATGCAAACCACCATGCGAATACGCCCGTGAGCAAACCCAATACGCCCACAGCAACCCACAGCCACAACGGTGCGCTGAAAAATGCCAATGAGGCCAAACAAACTATAGCGATGATTGTGCCTAACATCGTTTCTCCTTTATTGATTTTCTCTGTATTTTTTATCGAGGCCGTCTGAAAATAAATTTAGCTTTCAGACGGCCTGTATTAATCGTCGCGCAAATTATCCAACAGCCGCTGCACCGTGGCTTTAAGCATAATCACGCTTTCGGGTGTCAGCCCTTGCAGCATTTTGGCTTCAAACGCTGCCGCTTCTTTCATGCAGCGGGCGAACACTTCGCGGCCGGTATCGGTCAATTCAATCAACACCATGCGGCCGTGATTCGGGTCGTTGCGTTTGGTGACCCAATTGTGCTCCACCATGGTATTCACAATCTGATTGGCGGCTTGCGGCGAGATAAACGAGCGGGCAGCCAATGCGGCATTGGCCGTGGCACCGCGCCGCTGAAGATTCGACAGCATGGTAAATTGCGGCAGACTCACGCCCAATGGTTTCAAGGCTTCGCTTAACTGCTGGTTGACCAAGCGGTCAAGGCGGCCGATGTTGTAGCTGACGGTCGGCTGGTTGGCGGTGTCTTCCCATGATTCATGTTTCATAGCCGTCACTCCGTAATCCTGTGTTTCAAAGCCCGTATCTTACTGCTTTTCAGACGGCCTTACATTCGCATTTCAAGTGCAACGCTCAAATGCCATTGGCAAGGGCTGCTGAAAACAGATCACCCGGTGTCTCATAGTCCAATGTCTTTCTCGGTCGGCGG
>NZ_PDBT02000047.1:0-19349 GCF_002551535.2 Neisseria sp. N95_16 | reverse complement strand
CCGCCGACCGAGAAAGACATTGGACTATGAGACACCGGGTGATCTGTTTTCAGCAGCCCTTGCCAATGGCATTTGAGCGTTGCACTTGAAATGCGAATGTAAGGCCGTCTGAAAAAATAGCGCTGTGGATATTTTCAGACGGCCTAAAGCATTATTTTGAATGAAAAGGCCGTCTGAAACCCTGTTGACAATAATCCTTGCTATACTTTTATTTCTCAACGTAATGCTGTTTTCAACCCCGCAAAAATTGCCGAAATCATGCCGAAAAAGAAATCCCTTGGCTATCGAATCGCCCACAAACTCAAACAAACCGAGCGGCTCTCCCGCAAAACCATGTCATTCGTCTTCCTGCTGGTCGGCTCTGCGCTGGTGGCGCTGACGGCGCTGCTGTTTGCGCACATGGCCGAATACGCGCTGGAACTGAATGCGCATTTGGTGCAGGAATACACGTGGTTTGCGTGGGTGGCTTTGCCGCTGGGTTTGCCGCTGATTGTATGGCTGACACGCCGTTACGCGCCTTATACCGTCGGCAGCGGCATTCCGCAGGTGCTGGCGTCGTTGAGCCTGCCGCACGGTGCGCAAAAAACGCGGCTGATTTCGCTCGGGCAAACCTTGCTGAAAATCCCGCTGACTTTTCTCGGCATGCTGGCCGGTGCATCCATCGGTCGTGAAGGGCCGTCGGTGCAGGTCGGCGCGGCGGTGATGACGGCGTGGGGTTCATGGTGTAAGAAACACAATCTTGCCTTTAAAGGCATGCAGGAAAACGATTTGATGGCTGCCGGTGCGGCCGGTGGTTTGGCGGCGGCGTTTAACGCGCCTTTGGCCGGTGTGGTGTTTGCCATTGAAGAGCTCGGTCGCGGCGTGTTGCTGCGCTGGGAACGACAAATTCTGCTGGGCGTATTGGCGGCGGGTTTTATTCAAGTGGCGATTCAAGGCAACAACCCACACTTTTCCGGCTTTCACGGCAGCGAATTGGACAATATGCTGACGTGGGTGCTGGCGGTGGGTTTGTTGTGTGGTGTCACCGGCGGCCTGTTCGCGCGCATGTTGTATAAAGGCGCGGCATCGTATGCACCGGAAAAAATCCGCGGCTGGATTCGTCGTCACCCACTGATGCTGGCCGCCATCATGGGCTTATTGCTGGCGGCTTTGGGTACGTTGTATCAAGGCCAAACCTACGGTACGGGCTATCACGAAGCCTCAGGCGCATTGCGCCGAATGTACGATGCGCCGGCGGGTGTGGCGGTGGCAAAATGGCTGGCGACGGTGTTTTCTTATTGGGCGGGTATTCCGGGTGGTATTTTCACGCCGTCGCTGACCATCGGTGCGATGTTGGGCGAACACATTGCCGCCATCGGCCAATTGGAAAGTGGTGTCAATGTGGTGGTGTTGCTGTGTATGGCCGGGTTCTTGGCCGGCGCGACTCAATCGCCGATTACTTCCAGCGTGGTGGTGATGGAAATGACCGGCGGGCAGAACCTTTTGTTTTGGCTGTTGATCGCCGCGATTTTCGCTTCGCAGGTATCGAGACAATTTTCACCGAAACCGTTTTACCATGCCGCCGGTGCAAGATTCAGACAGCGAGTAAAGGAAGAGTATCAGCAGCAACAAAGCAAAGCTTCGGAATCTTGATAAAAATTATTGTCTGATTTTTTAATTCATCATTATAGAATCAGCGCATCAGCGAAACGTACGCTTTCAATCCAAGGCCGTCTGAAAATCCTATCGGATTTTCAGACGGCCTTTTTTATCGGCATCTGTTTCTGTTGCGAGCAGCGAGGACAAACTTTGGCTGGAAATCATTTGCCGCTAAAAGCACAAATTTTTTGCCGGCAGTTTTGTTGCGGAAATGGAGAAAGCCAGCAATTTTATCTCAATATTCTGCCTGAAATACCGTCACCACTGATTTTTATAAACCCAAAGGCCGTCTGAAAACCGGAATCGATTTTCAGACGGCCTTTGCCAGGCCGACAAACGGATAGCGGCATTGGGTTTCCGCAACAAAGCGATTGTCCGTATCCGCAATGCGCAGGAGACGTTTGATTTCGCGGTGTTCAGGTTTGAACGGCTGTTTTGCGGCTTCAAATCCGGCCTTATTCGCTCATTACCGAATACACTTTGCCGCGGCGGACGTCGGGGGCGTCGATGATGTGTTGCAGCGCGGCGGCCAGGCCGTGGCGGCTCATGTAGCGGCTTGGCGGACCGGTGATGATTTCATGCAGGGCAAAATTGCTGTCTTCGCCGTTACTCAGGCCGCACGGACGGACGATGGTGTAGGCCAACCCGCTGTTTTTTAGTGCGTTTTCCGCTTCGGTTTTGGCCAGCACCGCTTCGCCGAGCACCTGTTTGAAGGTCTCGCTCATATGGTCGTATTGTTCGCCGCAACCCATGCTGGTGACCAATACAATGTGTGCGTCGGGGGCGTGTTGCTGCGCGGCTCGGATGATGTTGATGTTGCCCTCGGCATCGCTGCGCACGCCTTGTTCGTTTTTGCCGCCGACGAGGCTGACGATCAGTTGGGGACGGCTGTTGCGCACCGCTTCGGCGCAGTCGTTTGCGGACAGGGCGTCTGCATAGGCCGTCTGAACGCCGAGGGTGTCGAAAAAGCCGTCTTCGGGAGCTTTGCGCAATACGGCGGTGGTGTTTGCCGGGGCGAGCCGTTGCAGCAGTGCGCGGCCGGAAGCGCCGTTGGCGCCGAATACTAAAATCATGATGGCATCCTTTCGCGGCGGTGTTTAGGCAAACAGGGCGCGCATGGCGTCGATTTGTTTGGTTTTGAGTTCGCCGTTTTCGTCGCGGCCGACGTAGATTTTGAACATGGCGCCGCCCTGACGGTTGATGAAGTTGAGCGAAACGGTGGCTTTGCCCATAAACGGACGTTCGATCAGGTAGATGGCGGCGCAGTTTTCGTAATAAATGTGGCCGTGCACGCCGCCTTCTTCGGCATGTTCGAAATTGTAGAAGCCGCGGCCGATTTTGCCGCCTGGCAGTTTGGAGGTGACTTCGACGATGGCGTCCGGTGTGTGCGCGATAAAGGTCACGGCGTCATCCCATGCGGCGATGGCCTGTAAAATTTCGACGATGCGGCTGCCGTCGGTTTTTTTCACCAATTCCGGCGGCAGGCACTCGATGGCCTGCTCGAGCGAACATTGGTGCATGCCGGCCAGCATTTCCAGAATCTGACCAGGATTGTCGGCCAAGGTGTTGCGTAAAACGGTTTGCTGTTCGGCTGAAAGCGCTTGTGACATGGTGGTTTCCTTTTCATCGGTTTGCGGTAAGGCAAGCATGAGCTTGCGGGTGAGGGTGGGCGACCAGTAGCGGCCGCTGGTGTTCAGGCGGGCGATGCCGTCCGAACCTGTTTCAAGCAGCGAGGCGGCCTGCCATTGCTGCAATAATTTTCGGGCTTCGGCGTTGTCGGCAAACAGCGCGGTATTCAGACGGCCCAGTTCGATATCGTGTTGCACTTGCGCCAGAAGTTTTTTGTGGCGGCCGTTGCGGCTCACAAACGACAGGCTTTTGCTGCCTTCGGGCGTGGCCAGATAGCTGCGTAAGTCGCTCTGCACCTGATAGCTGAAGCCGCCGAAGTTGCCGCCTGCGCCCGAGCCGAACGCCAGGCACGGCATATCGGATTTGACCAGTTGGTTGTAGCGGTTGCGTTCGCCGCGTTCAGGGTAGGCAAAATGGTTGTTGCTGACCTGCTGCCAGCTCAATTCGTTCAGTCGGCCGACTGCATAAGCGTATTGCAATGACTGGCTGTCGAAGCCGGCCGGTTGGGCAAACGCGCCTTTTTCAATCATGCGGTTGATGGGCAGAAATGGATAAAGGTTGAATGCGTAAGTGTCCAAACCCGACAGCGGCAGTGCGGCGGCGGTTTCGATGTCTTGCTGCCAAATGTCGTCGGTTTGGCCCGGCAGACCGAAAATCAAGTCGGCCACGGTCACGGCATTCAAATCCGCCAGACGGCACAGGTATTCCGCCGCTTCTTCGCCGCCGTGTTTGCGTCCCAAACGTTTGCGGATGGCGGTGTTGAAGGTTTGCACGCCAATGGAGATGCGGTTGACGCCGGCTTCGACCGCCGCCCGCGCTTTGTCCAAATCAAAATGGCTCATGCGGCCTTCGAGCGTGAATTCGCAATCGTCGGCCAGTGGCAGATAGCGGTAGCAGGCTTCGACCAGACGCACCAAATCGGCTGTGTGCAGCGCCGTCGGGGTGCCGCCGCCGAAATATACCGCACGGATTTTGCCGCTGCCTTGGCGCACGGCCGATTCGCGTTGCAGTTCGCCGATGATTTTATCGGTGTAAACCGCGCTGTAACCGTCTTTCCACGCATTGCGGTAAAAGCCGCAAAATACGCAGTGGTTGGCGCAAAAGGGAATATGCAGATAAGCGAGGCCGTCTGAATCGAGCGCATGCGGCAGTGCTTGTTCGAATGTTTGCTGCCATTTCGGTTGCGGCAGCGGAATGCCGCCCCAAATCGGCATCAGCGCCTGACGTTCGGGAAAGGCTTTGGGTACGGCCTGTTTCGGTTGGAATTGTAGGGTTTGTAACATGATTTTTAAAATAAATAAGAATGATTGCTTTTATACCAAATTATCGGGAAAGAATTATTGATATAAGTCAATCGCCATGAAAACAATCATAAAATATGAATGTTAAACGCAGAAAATGCCCCGTTTGCCGTGTTTGGCAGCACAAGGCCGGTACGGTTGGCGTGTAGATTAGGACATAACGCTTGCATGTTGTTCAGGCTGATGATGGCCGCCTGAACAGCGGTTTGAAAGTGGGAAAATCAGTTGGGATTAAATATATAGAAGAGAATGGCAAAAGAGGTTTGGCGGCGGTGGGTGGCAGGACGGCGGTTTAAGTGCAGGCCGTCTGAAAACAGAGGCATGGTATTTTGCGCAGATTGCACAAAAGCTGCTTGTTGGTATTTGACTTCGGGATTGCCGCATTGCCAGTCGGACGCATTTGCCTTTGTTGCTGTTTTGACTAGACGCGCCAATCAAAACAGGCCGTCTGAAAACGCAGCTTTCAGACGGCCTGTTAACGGGAAGCGGCTTATGCGCGGATGCGTTCGCCGTTCCATGGCGCGACTTTAAACAGCAGCAGCATACCCGGTACGGCCAAGAAGAAACATAGCCAGAAGAAATTCACATAGCCCAGCCATTCGATGAGATAGCCGGTGGTGGCGTTGATAAACGTGCGTGGCACGGCGGCCAAGCTGGTGAACAGTGCCAATTGTGTGGCGGTAAACGCAGGGTTGGTTTCGCGCGCCATGTAGGCCACGAACGCGGCTGTGCCCAAGCCCACGCCGACGGCTTCTGCGCCAATCACACCGGCCAGCATAATGCGTTCGGTGGCGGTGACCACTTCAAATTTGCCGAATCCGGCCAGCCACACAAAGCCCAAAATCGTCACAATCTGCACCAAGCCAAACAGCCACAGGGCTTTGTTGATGCCCAGCTTCAGCATCCAAATGCCGCCGATGATGCCGAAAATCACCGCAGGCCACAGGCCGGCATTTTTGGCGATGATGCCGATGTCGGTTTTGCTGTAGCCCATGTCGAGATAAAACGGCGTGGCCAAGGCGGTGGCCATGCTGTCGCCGAGTTTATAAAGGAAAATAAACGCCAATACCAGCAGCGCCTGTTGCACGCCTTTACGCGTGAAAAATTCGCTGAAAGGTTCGACCACGGTTTGTTTGAAGGTGCGCGGCGCACTTGGCGGTAATTCCGGTTCGCGTGCTAAAAACAGCGTCATCAACAAGCCCGGAATCATAAACAGCGCGGTGATGATGAACACATTGTGCCACGGCATCATGTCGGCCAAAATCAGGCTGAGCGAGCCGGGCACTAAAGCGGCGATGCGGTAGGCGTTGACGTGAATGGCATTGCCCAAGCCCAATTCGCTGTCGGGCAGGATTTCGCGGCGAAAGGCATCCAACACAATATCCTGACTGGCCGAGAAAAACGCCACCACCACCGACAAACCCATGATAATCGCCATGTGCTGATGCGGATTCAAAAAGGCATAGGCCATCAAAGTCGCCAGCAAGCCGATTTGCGTCACCAGCATCCAGCCACGGCGGCGGCCGAGAAACGGCAGGCGCACGGCATCCATGATTGGCGACCAAATGAATTTCCAAGTAAACGGCAAACCGATTAAGGCAAACAGACCGATGGTTTTCAAATCGATGTGTTCGCTACGCAGCCATGCCGGAATCAGGTTGATGAGAAAATACAGCGGCAGGCCGGAGGTGAAACCGGTGAAAATACAGATCAGCATACGACGCGAGAAAATCTGCTTGAGCGTGCTGTTTTGAGATGAAGTCATGACGGGATTCTAACGATTTAATTAAGGCGGTATTGTAACAAAATCAGCCATATTGCAGGCCGTCTGAATGCAAAGATTCGTTTTAATTGAGGTCTTCGCAAAGCCTCATCAATAGCCAATCCATACTAAAAGGCCGTCTGAAACCTTGATTCGCGTTTCAGACGGCCTCGAAAGATATGGCAATTAGTTGCGCAAGCCCAATACATCTTGCATGTCGAACAAACCTTTTTGGCTGCTGACCCACACGGCGGCGCGTACGGCACCGGCGGCGAAGGTCATGCGGCTGCTGGCTTTGTGGGTGATTTCCACACGCTCGCCGTCGGTGGCGAACAATGCGGTGTGGTCGCCGACGATGTCGCCCGCGCGCACGGTGGCAAAACCGATGGTTGATGGATCGCGTGGGCCGGTGTGGCCTTCGCGGCCGTACACGGCGCATTCTTTCAGATCGCGGCCGAGTGCATCGGCAATTACTTCACCCATACGCAAGGCCGTGCCGCTTGGGGCATCGACTTTGTGGCGGTGGTGGCCTTCGATGATTTCGATGTCGTAGCCTTCGTTCAATACACGTGCAACGGTGTCGAGAATGTGAAAAGTCAGGTTCACGCCCACGCTGAAGTTGGCGGAGAACACCACGCCGATTTTGTCACCAGCGGCTTTAATCGCTGCTTTGCCTGCATCGTCAAAACCGGTGGTGCCGATGATGATGTTGACACCTTGTTCCACACATTTTTGCAGGTGTTTCAAGGTTGGCTCAGGGCGGGTGAAGTCGATTAACACATCGCTTTGCGCCAACACGGCATCTACATCGTCGGTGATGGTCACGCCGGTTTTCAAGCCTAAAGCAAAGCCGGCATCCAAGCCCAAGGCTTCGGAAGTGGAATGCTCGATGGCGCCGGATAACACGGTATCAGGGTGGTTGTTTACCGCTTCAACCAATACTTTGCCCATGCGGCCGTTCACGCCGGCGATGGCCACTTTTAATGCAGTCATGAATATTCCTTAAAATTATTGTGCGGCCGGGGCGGCAGCTTCGGCTGCGGCTTTTTGCTCCGCCTGCAAGGCTTCAATGGATTTTTGGATGGCGTTGCCTTCCGCTTTCACCAAGGCATTGTTTTGAAAATGCAAGGTCAGGTTGGATTGGTCTTTAATCACGCCGTTGCGGCTGGTGTTGAAGGTGTAGTCCCAGCGGTCGGCATGGAAAGCATCTTGCAACAAAGGCGTGCCCAACAGCAGCTGCACTTGGTCGCGGCTCATGCCCGGTTGCAAAGATACAACGGCACGCGGATCCAATTCGTTGCCTTGTACGACTTGTAATTTGTAAGAAGGGAAAAGGGATACGCGCTCGGCAGAACAAGCTGCCAAACCCAGCAGGGCGGCCAAGGCCAGACATAAGGTTTTATTCACGGTGTACCTTTCTATCGAAATCGGAAAAAGAAAACGCCATCATCGCTTGAATAAGTTTAAAAAGCAAACGATAGTCATCTTCAGAGTGGAAATTTAGGAAGATTGCCCCCATATCGTATTGAGATAATGAAGATAGTTTATTGAAAACCTTTATAATCTCATAGTGGGCAAGTGGCCTAAAAGTGCGTATTATAACGGTTATTAGACCACAGGGGTATTGAATACTATGGAAAATTTCAGCAATATTGCGCAATTGAAAGACAGCGGTTTGAAAGTAACCGGTCCGCGCCTGAAAATCTTAGACTTGTTTGAAACGCATGCCGAAGAGCATTTGAGTGCCGAAGACGTGTACCGCATTTTGCTGGACGAAGGCATTGAAATCGGCGTGGCTACGATTTACCGCGTGTTGACCCAATTTGAGCAAGCGGGCATTTTGCAACGCCACCATTTTGAAACCGGCAAAGCGGTTTATGAATTGGATAAAGGCGACCACCATGACCACATCGTCTGCGTAAAATGCGGCGTGGTAACCGAATTCCACAATGCAGAAATCGAAGCCTTGCAAGACAAAATCGCCGAAGAAAACGGCTACCGCATTGTTGACCATGCTCTGTATATGTATGGCATCTGCGCGGATTGCCAAGCTAAAAACAAACGCTAATCGTCATATTAATATTCAGACGCCTCATCATGATGTGAGGCCGTCTGAAATTTTTTAAACCTGAGACCTTTGCAAAACCCCAGGTTTGAGTGCAGTTCGAAGTTAGAGCAGCACAGAAAGCGCAGACATATCACAAAGATAGGCAAGCTTTCGAGCAGCGCATAACGAAGAAATGTGCCAAAGATGGGGATTTTGCAAAGGTCTCAGCCTAAGCAAAATGAACATTCCCTTTCTACCCCCACAAGATTACCGCTTTCCCAATCCCGATTACGCGTTGGCGCATTGCGACGGCTTGGTCGGCGTGAGCGCGGATTTGGACGAGGGGCGTTTGCTGTCGGCTTATCGCGGCGGCATTTTTCCGTGGTTTTCTGAAAATGGGTTGTTTTACTGGTTCGCTACCGCACCGCGCACGGTGTTGTTTCCCGAAAAAATCCACATCGGCAAATCCTTAGCCAAAACCTTGCGCAACAAGCCTTATGTGGTGAGCGTGAACCAAGATTTTGCCGCCGTAGTCGGCCATTGCGCCGCCGTGTCGCGACCGGAGCAAAGCGGCACATGGATTGCGCCCGAGTTTCAGACGGCCTATGCACGTTTGCACGACATTGGTCACGCGCATTCGTTTGAATGTTGGTATCCCAACGAACAAGGCCGTCTGAAACTGGCGGGCGGCTTTTACGGCGTGCAAATCGGGCGCGTGTTTTACGGCGAATCCATGTTTGCCTTGGCGCCTGATGCGTCCAAAATCGCCTTTGCCTGTGCCGTGCCTTATTTGGCGGAACGAGGCATTGCATTGATTGACTGCCAGCAAGACACCGCACACTTGGCGCGCTTTGGTTCGGAGCAAATCGAATTTCATGATTTTCAGACGGCCTTACACAGGCTAAACGCCATGCCGTTGCCGAAGCCCATTGGTTGTGAAGTGGTGCGGACGACGCTTTGAATGATGAGAACGCCACACACTTTTCAGACGGCCTAATCACGCTAATAGCTGACGAAAGCGCGTTTACATGGCAAAATAATGCGTTAGAACATTGCAACAGGCCGTCTGAAACCATGTTATGCGTTCAGACGGCCTCAACCCCCACTTAACAAGGAATCAACATGTCATTGCAAAACATCATCGAAACCGCGTTTGAAAACCGCGCCGACATCACCCCGACCAGCGTGACCCCTGAAGTCAAAGAAGCCGTATTGGAAACATTGCGCCAATTGGATTCAGGCGAATTGCGCGTGGCCGAGCGCGAGAGCGTGGGCAAATGGAAAGTCAACGAATGGGCGAAAAAAGCCGTGTTGCTGTCTTTCCGCATTCAAGACAACGAAGTGTTGAATGACGGTGTGAACAAATATTTCGACAAAGTGCCGACTAAATTTGCCGATTGGTCTGAAGAAGAATTCCAAGCTGCCGGTTTCCGCGCGGTGCCGGGTGCCGTAGCACGTCGCGGCAGCTTCGTGGGCAAAAATGTGGTGTTGATGCCATCATATGTAAACATCGGCGCGTATGTTGATGAAGGCGCGATGGTGGACACTTGGGCGACTGTCGGTTCTTGCGCGCAAATCGGTAAAAACGTGCACTTGTCAGGCGGCGTGGGCATCGGCGGCGTATTGGAGCCGTTGCAAGCCAGCCCGACCATTATCGAAGACAACTGCTTCATCGGCGCACGTTCTGAAATCGTTGAAGGCGTGATTGTGGAAGAAGGCAGCGTGATTTCTATGGGCGTGTTCATCGGTCAATCAACCAAAATCTTGGATCGTGAAACCGGCGAAATCTACCAAGGCCGCGTACCTGCCGGTTCAGTGGTGGTATCGGGCAGCATGCCTTCTGCCGACGGCAGCCACAGCCTGTATTGCGCCGTGATTGTGAAAAAAGTGGACGCGCAAACCCGCGCCAAAACCAGCGTGAACGAATTGTTGCGCGGTGTGTAATCAGCGTTGATTTGACACATGAATAAAAAGGCCGTCTGAAAGATTTTCTTTCAGACGGCCTTTTATATGGTTTGTGCTTAAACAACGAGAGAGCTTTGCAAAGTTCATTCGAATGCCAGAACACACATAAGTGTCGTCATTCCCGCGTAGGCGGGAATCCATTTTTGAGTGAAGCAATCTATTGAATAAAAAAGTTTCTTAAATATTAAGATGGATTCCCGCCTACGCGGGAATGACGGCAGCTTTGGTTGTTGTTGGCTATGGAGTTTTACAAAGGGCTCAAAGAATCAGCTTTGCTGACACTTGCGGTAAAAACGAATCAAACCATTCGTCGAACTGTCGTGCGCCAAATCATCGTTTTGCTTCAATTCAGGCTCGATGTTTTTTGCCAGCACTTTACCGTATTCCACGCCCCATTGGTCGAACGGGTTAATCCCCCAAATCACACCTTCGGCAAAGGTGCGGTGTTCGTAAGCGGCCATCAGCATGCCTAAGTTAAACGGTGTCAGGCGGTCAATCAAAAAGCTGTTGCTTGGGCGGTTGCCCGGGAATTCTTTGTGCGGCGCGAGTGCTTCGCGTTCGGCTTCGGGTAGGTCAGCCAATTCGGCGCGCGCTTCTTCCAGCGTTTTGCCCTTCATCAGCGCTTCGGCTTGGGCAAAAGCATTGGCAACGGTGAAGCGGTGTTGGCGGCCGACTTGGTGCGGCGTGGTCATCGGCACGATGAAATCAACCGGAATCAGGCGCGTGCCTTGGTGCAGCAGTTGGAAATAGGCATGCTGGCAGTTGACGCCTTCTTCGCCGAACACGATGCCGCCGGTTTTGTGGCCGACTTTTTCACCGTCAATGGTGCGGCTTTTGCCGCAGCTTTCCATGTCCAATTGGTTGAGCCATGCGGGGAAGCGGCGCATGTTGTGGCTGTACGGCACGGCGGTGTGGCCGTCTGAACCGTAAAAATTGTTGTACCAAACATGCAGCAAGGCCATCAATACGGGAATATTGTGGCGCAATGGGGCGTTGAAGAAATGTTCGTCCATGGCGTGGGCGCCGCTTAAAAATTCGCGGAAACGTGTTTCACCCACCGCCACCATCAAAGGCAGGCCGATGGTTGACCACACGGAATAGCGGCCGCCGACCCAGTCGAACATAGCAAATACGCGTTCGGCCGGAATGCCGAAGTTTTCAGCAGCGGCGACATCGCTTGAAATGGCGCAGAAATGGCGTGCAATGCCCGATTCAGGCAAGCCGGCGGCTTTATACCATTGGCGCGCGGCATGAGCGTTGAGCAGGGTTTCGGGGGTACCGAAGGATTTGCTGGCGATGCTGAAGACGGTGGTTTCGGGATTGAGTTGTTCCAGCTTTTGCGCGATGTCGGCATCGTCGGAATTGCTGATGAAATGTACGCGCACGTTTTTGCGGTAGTCATACAGCGATTGCGCGCACATTTGCGGGCCCAAATCCGAGCCGCCGATGCCGATGTGGACGAAATCGGTGATGCGTTTGCCGGTGATGCCGGTGTGGTTGCCGCTGATGATGCTCTCGGCAAAGGCCAAGGCGCGGTCAAGTTCGTGATGGAGCTTGGGGATGATGTTTTCACCGTCAACCATAATCGGCGCAGCGTTTTCAGACGACCTTAAGGCAGTGTGTAGGGCGGCGCGTTGTTCGCTGGTGTTGATTTTGTCGCCGCGCTGCATGGCCTGCATGGCTTCGGGCAGCTTGGCGGCTTCAGCCAGTTGACATAAAAGAACAAGTGTTTCGTCGTTAACGCGGTTTTTGCTGTAATCGAATAACAAGCCGTGTAAGGTTTCGTGCATGTTGTCAAAACGCTGCACATCTTCGGCAAATTGGTCGCGCATGTGGATGTTGGCGGTGGCCTGTTGATGCTCGGCAAGCTGTTGCCATGCTTCGGAGAACGTCATATTTTATCCTTCGGCTAAATAACGGCAGGGACAAATCTACTCAAACTTTAATCAATTCAGGCTAAAGCGATTTATTTAGCTCATTGAATTGCCGTCTGAAAATAAAATTATACTATGTTAACAAATCATAGGCGGGGATTGTTGCAAAATTGTGATAATCGGATTCATTTTGATGAAATCAGGTAAAAGCCTTTTTAAAACGCAATGATTGTGCGTGTGTAGTGGCTTGTAGTGTAACAAAATTTTAAAAGGTGGGTAACTTGGTCTTTTAAAAAGCAAAAATATTGAAACAACATGCGTAAAAATGGGGTTGTTGCTTGATTCCTGTCAATGTTTTGTTAAAGAGTGTTATGACATCGATGACCGCTGTGCTATTCTGCGTAATATTATTGAAATAAATCAGGTTCGGAAGTCGTAAGATGGCTACAATTTACGATGTTGCCGTTCGGGCGGGGGTGTCGCCGAAGACGGTCAGCCGGGTGATTAACGGTGATGCGCCGGTCAGCGACAAAACGCGTGCCAAAGTGGAAACGGCCATTGCGGCCTTGGGTTACATCCCGTCATCAGCGGCCAGAGTGATGCGCTCCAGCCGTTCGGGGATTGTGGGGCTGATTACCGGCGCGATTTCGCGGGTGGGTGAGGCCAACCGCATTCATGGTTTGCTCGATGTGTTTTTGATGAAAGGCATTCAGCAAAGCATACGGGCACAAGGCAAAACCTTGATGATTGCCGACATCGACAACCGAGCCGATATTGAACCTTTAATCCGTACCTTTATGGAACACCGCGCCGAAGGCATTTTGTATGTGGCGCAATATCATCAGGAAGTGGTGCTGCCCGATGTCAGCCATGCCTGCCCGATTGTGTTGGTGAATTGCTTCGATAAAATCGGCACGCCGTCGGTTTTGCCTGATGATGAACAAGGACAATATGATTTGGTGCGCCGGATCATCCGCCACGGGCACAGCCGTATTGCGTATGTGACCTTGCAGCCGGGTATTGAAGCCACACCTTTGCGTGTGGCCGGCTACCGCCGCGCTTTGGCCGATGCCGGTATCGCGTTTGATGCCGATTTGGTGCAGACCGGCTATGCCGATTTTGATTATGACAGTGCGCCTTTGGTGGCGGCGATTGTGAAATTATTGGCGTTGCCGCAGCCGCCGACGGTGATTTGCTGCGGCAATGATGAAATGGCGGTGCGGGTGTACGGTATTCTGCGTACGCGCGGTTTGCGGGTCGCCGTCGTCCGTATTTCTTGATTGGCGCAATCGGTTGTAGCTTGTGTCTGTTTATTTATCCGCACGTGACCGCGTTGTGGGTGGCTGTTTTGCTGTTGTGGCTGTTGGACATTTCCAATAATACCGCGATGGAACCGTTCCGCGCCTTTATCGCCGATACCGTGCCGGAGCACCAACAAGCCAGCGGTTTCTTGATGCAATCTGTGTTTACCGGTTTGGGTATTACCTTGGCCAACGTGTCGCTGTATATCTTCCAGCAAATCGGCTGGTTACAGCAGACTTCTGAAGCTGGCATTCCTTACTGGGTATTCGGTTCGTTCTATATTGGTGCCGTGTGTTCGATTGGTTCGGTGCTGGTGACCGTGTTGTCTACGCCTGAACACGAGCCTTCTGCCGAAGAAATGGCTGCCCTGCGTGCGAAAAAAGAGCAATCTGCCATCGCCGAAATCTTTATTGCGATTAAAGAAATGCCGTTTGCTTTGTGGCAATTGGCTTTGGTTTACTTGTTCCAATGGTATGCGCTGTTTATCTACTGGCAATGCATTTCACACAGTATTGTGCAATCGGTGTGGAACTCGACTTCTGCCGACAAAGCCGCTTACGAACAAGCCGTGGCATGGACCGGTTTGGTCAACGGTTTTTACAACATCGTCACCTTCATTTCCGCTTTCGGCCTGATGTGGATGGCGAAAAAATACGCCGCCAAATACGTGCATGCGTTTGCCGTAACATTGGCTGCCTTGGCGTTGCTGGCCATTCCGCACATCAGCAACAAATATCTGATGTTCGCCCCGATGATCGGTTTCGGTATTGGTTGGGCGTCGATGATGGGTGTGCCGTTTATGATTGTGGTGCATGCGATTCCGAAAGAGCGTTACGGCGTGTATATGGGTATTGTGAACATGACGATCGTGATTCCAATGCTGATCGAAACCGTGACTTTCGGTTGGATTTACGACACCTTCTTGGGTTCAAATCCGGCCAACGCCATGACTTTTGCCGGCGTATTCTTGGCGATTGCCGCCTTCCTGACCTTGTTGATTAAAACCACCAACAAGCCTGCCGGTGTAGAAAATAATGCGGCGTAATTAAAAGCCGTTAAGAGCAAGGCCGTCTGAAATATTTCAGACGGCCTTGTGTTATGTTAAATCCACGTCAAACACACCACGTAAAGCATTGCTCAAGCAAATTCTTTCGGCGCGGTGCAGCATATCGCGCGTGATGTGGCTCTCAAGCACTTTGTCCGTGTGCAGATACTGCTGCGGATGGTCTAACACTTCCTGTCGCATCACGCCGTTGAGAATAGATAAATCCAAAGCAGGGGTATGCCACTCGCCGTCGATTTTGATAAACACATTGCTGCGGCCACCTTCGAGCAACAGGCCGTCTGAATTGAAAAACAGTGCATCAAATGCGCCTTGTTCGGCAGCGTGTTGCCATGCGTGGTCGAAACACTCGCGGCGGGTGGTTTTGAAGCGGCGCAGGGCATCGCGATTTGGTAAAACATCATCGCTGATGATGACCGACTGCCTGCCGGCCAGTTCGGCCAATGGCGCGTGCGTAAACACCAGTTCGCCCTTGTTTTCAGGCAGTAGCGCGATTTTCAAACGCTGCGTTTCAGACGGCATCTGCGCCAGATAATCATGGATTTGTGCGGCAAAATCCGCATTTAAAGGCAGATTCAAGGCTTGCGCCGATGCATTCAGACGGCCTAAATGCCGTGCCAATAAAGCGCATTGGTTTTGCTCGATGCGCAGTGTTTCAAAAATACCGAAATCCGGCCGCAAATCGGTGAGAAAACGCGCTTTCCAGCCGCATTCCGCCCATTCCGCTTCGGCTTGGCTGTCGATGACAATCCCCGAGCCGACACCGTATTCGGCGTGAAAATTAGCAGCGGATGTTTGATTTTCAGACGGCCTGAGTGTCAATGTGCGGATCACTACGTTCAACACGCCTTCAAAGCCCAAGCCGCTGCCGCAAGGATTGAGAAAACCGATGCTGCCGGTGTATAAGCCGCGTGGTGCGGTTTCAAGCTGATTGATGAGACTCATGCTCATGCGTTTGGGCGCACCGGTAATCGAGCCGCAGGGGAAGGCCGCGCGGAAAATATCGGCGGCGCGGGTGTGCGGCTGCGCTTGTGCTTCAATCGCGCTGGTCATCTGCCACACGCTGCCAAACTGCGATACCTTGAACGGCTCCGGTACACACACGGAGCCGGTTTGTGCGATTTTGCCCAAATCGTTGCGCAATAAATCGACAATCATGATGTTTTCAGCGCGGTTTTTTGGGTCGTTGCGTAATTCGGCGGCGCGTTGCGCATCGTGGCCGTCGTTTAAAATCGGCGCCGTGCCTTTCATCGGTTCGGTGGTGATGAGGCCGTCTGAAGCGATGTTGAGAAAAAGCTCGGGCGAAAAACACAAAGTCCACATATCGAGGCCGTCTGAATCGGGCAGGTGGCATAAGGCGGCATAAGGCACGGGCTGACGCAAGCGCCGGTATAAGTCAATCGGGTTGCCGTAGGTGTCGAAATGCAGGCGGGTGGTATAGTTGATTTGATAAGTGTCGCCACGGCGGATGGCTTCGTGAATCTCGCTGATGGCGTGCAGATAATCGGTTTTAGAAACATTATTTTGCGGCGTGCTGATGCCGCAGAATAGGCCGTCTGAATGCGTGTCGAGCCATGCTGGTGCATCTACCGCTTCGCAGTTGGCAAACCAATGCACGGCTAAGCAGCCGCTGTGTTCGGCAGGCAGGTTTAATAATGGCAAGCCGAAAGCGTAGTCTGCACACAACAGCGCAAACCAGCCGTTTTGCCAACCTTGCTGCAAAATATCATCCAGCGTATCGAGCTGGTGCGCGGATAAAAAATGGCTTTGTTGATGATTTTGATAGAGTTTTGCCCGACCGGAAACGGCATCGTCGAGAAGTGCGAAAAAAGACATGATGACAACAGATAAGTGAATTGATTATACACTAAATTTACATAAATTAGCAGAGGAAAACCGACGCTTCATAAATTTGTAAGATTATGTAGGCTGAAGGCGTGGAAACGCGTTAAAATAAGCGTGAAAAGAAATTATACCACTAAAAAACCTTTTCCATGATAGGAGTTAAGATGACAGAAACACAATTGCAACCTTTTGAAGAAGTCAAAACCGATGTAGCGGAAGATAAATTGGAAGTTTTTGAGAAAACCGTATTGGAATACGAAGGTCAAGTGACCTCAGAAGATTCCAATTCCGCGCCTTTGCCGGAAAGCTATCCTTACCGCCAACGCATGCGCCGTGCCGTGTATGAGCGTGAAAAGAAAAAGCTGCAAATCGAATTGCTGAAAGTGCAAAGCTGGGTCAAAGAATCCGGCCAGCGCATTGTCTGCCTGTTTGAAGGCCGTGATGCCGCAGGTAAGGGCGGCACCATCAAACGCTTTATGGAACACTTAAATCCGCGTGGCGCACGTGTGGTGGCTTTGGAAAAACCAACTACCACCGAACGCGGCCAATGGTATTTCCAGCGTTACATCACCAACCTGCCGACTGCCGGTGAAATTGTTTTTTTCGACCGCTCATGGTACAACCGCGCCGGTGTCGAGCGGGTGATGGGCTTTTGCGAGCCAAACGAATATCTGCTGTTTATGCGCCAAGCGCCTGAATTCGAGCGCATGCTGGTGGCCAGTGGGATCCATTTGTTTAAGTTTTGGTTCTCCGTGAGCCGCGAAGAACAATTGCGCCGCTTCATTTCCCGCCGCGACGACCCGCTGAAACATTGGAAACTTTCACCTGTGGACATCCAATCGCTCGACCGTTGGGACGACTACACCGAAGCCAAAGACGCCATGTTCTTCCACACCCACACCGGCGATGCGCCATGGACGATTATCCGTTCCGACGACAAAAAACGCGCGCGTCTGAACTGTATCCGCCATTTCTTGCACAGCTTGGATTATCCGGGCAAAGATGAAAAAGCCATCGGCAAAGTTGACGACAAAATCATCTTGTCGCCTAATGTGCGCTACCAACAACAGCAAATTGAAATCGGTCACGATTAATCTGCGCTGAAGTAATGTTCAAGGCCGTCTGAAACCTGATTGGGTTTCAGACGGCCTTTCTTTATTCGGCGTTTTATATTCTTTACTCTCCCAGCAAATTATCCTGCGCATTGTCCACCAAGCGTTTATCCAACTGCTTGCCTGCTTTCACACCGAGCAGACGCAATTTCTCGGCGCGGTTGACCAAGTTGCCGCGGCCTTCGGTGAGCTGTTTGTAGGCCGTCTGAAATTGGTTTTGCGCTTGCTCGAGGTTTTTGCCCACACCGTCTAAAGTGGCAACAAAGCCGACAAATTTGTCATACAGCTTGCCGCCTTCTTCGGCAATCGCCAGCGCGTTTTGGTTTTGCTGTTCGTTGCGCCAGATATTGGCGACGGTGCGTAAGGTGGCGAGCAGGGTGCTGGGGCCGACCAGCATGATGCGTTTGTCGAAGCATTCTTGAAACAAATTACCATCATGTTGCAGCGCGAGCAGGTAGGCCGGTTCGACCGGGATAAACATAAACACAAAATCCAGCGTGTTCACGCCTTCCAAATCGGTGTAATCCTTGCGCGACAAGGCTTTGATGTGGGTGCGGATGCTGGCGGTGTGGGCGGCCAGTTCGCGTGCGGCTTCCTCGGGCTGCTGCGCCTGCACATAGCGCGTGTAGGCGGTGAGCGAGACTTTGGCGTCAATGACGATTTGTTTGTTGTCGGGCAGGTTGATTAACACATCGGGCTGCAGGCGGCGGGTGCTGCCGTCTTCTTCTGTGCGTGTGGTGGCGGCTTGGATGATGTATTCGCGCCCTTTTTGCAGACCGGAATTTTCCAGCACCGTTTCCAAAATCATTTCGCCCCAGTTGCCCTGCGTTTTGTTTTGCGTGCCAGTGAGCGCGTCGGTCAGGGCTTTGGCATCGTGGTGAAGCTGGGCATTGAGGCTTTGCAAACGTTTAAGCTCGTTTTCCAAGGTCAGGCGCTCGCGGGCTTCTTTTTCGTAGGTGTTTTGCACCAGCTCGCTGAAGCCGTGAATGCGTTCGTTAAGAGGGTGCAGCAGCTGCCCCAAATGCTCGCGGTTTTGCTCGGTGAAGCGGCGGCTTTTTTCTTCCAGAATTTGGTTGGCAAGATTATGGAATTGGTCGCTCAGGCTTTGGCGCGCTTCGGTCAGCAGCAGAAGCTTGTCGTCGGCGGCTTGGCGTTCCTGCTCGATTTGGGTGTAGAGACGCTCGTTGCGGATTTGCAGATTTTGCACGGTTTGCTGCAAATCTTGATAATCCTGTTTCAGACGGCCTGCTTCGTCTTCGCGCTGCTGCAAATATTCGATTTGCTGGCAGGCGGCGGCAAAGCGGCTGTGCAGCTCTTGGGTTTCAGTGTGCAAATCTTGAATTTCGCGGCGGCTGTCGGCCAGTTCGGCTTCGGTGTGGGTAAGTGCTTGCGTGGCAAACTCATGCTGCTGCGTGCGTTCGGCAAGCTGTTGGCGCAGCGCAAACTGCTGCGCTTGCGCGGCATGACGGGTAAAAAGCCATGCCATCAGCGCGCCTAGCAATAAAGCGGCCAGCGCGGTGGCAATCAGATAGAGGCTGAAATCGGACATATGAGGCCGTCTGAAAAAAGAATGATGAAACGCTGAACTATAGCATGTTTAAGGAAAGCTTTCAGACGGCCTTTACCTGCAAGTGTGAAACTTTCATCATGATGGAAACTAAACTGGTGTCTTGATGGGCGGGCGTCAGGGGAGGGGGTGATATTCTGGGTGCTAGGGCGTGTCCCTAATTTGAATAAGCCCAAAAGAGCCCTATTTTAACCCTATATTCCAACGAAATATAGGCAAACACAAACAATGGCGAGAACCGCAA
>NZ_PDBT02000046.1:0-20357 GCF_002551535.2 Neisseria sp. N95_16 | reverse complement strand
CTGTTGTGCTTTTCGGTAACAGTAGGTTCCGTTGACGGAATGCCGTCTGATTTCCCGACTGACGGTGGCGGGATGACAACCGATGTTCTGTGCGATTTGGTTTAGGGGTAGGTTGCGGTAATGTCTGGAAATGTAGTATCTTTGGTGTGAGGTCAGTTGTGTGTAGGCCATATTGCAATCTTTCTTGTCAGGAAAGGCAGTATACTACCGCATACTGGCCTTTTCTGTTATTGGAAATTGCACTTGTTAGGCGAATGTAAGGGCCTTTTCTCAATCGGCGGATATTTTCAGTTACAATACATCCTTGAAAAAATCCCCCGAATAAAGACGCCGTATGAAAGAACACAAAGCCCGCAAACGCTTTGGGCAAAACTTTTTGCAAGACACGCGCATCATCAGCGATATTGTCAACGCCGTGCGCCCCGAGGTCGATGATATCGTTATCGAAATCGGCCCGGGTTTGGCCGCGATTACCGAGCCGCTGGCGAAAAAACTCAAGCAATTGCACGTTTGCGAAATCGACCGTGATATTGTCAAGCGATTGAAAACGCTGCCGTTTGCCGATAAATTGGTGATACACGAAGGCGATGTGCTGCAATTTGATTTCAACAGCATTGCAGGCAAAAAGAAAATTGTCGGCAACCTGCCTTATAATATTTCCACGCCGCTGCTGTTTAAATTGGCCGAAGTGGCCGATGACGTGATTGATATGCACTTTATGCTGCAAAAAGAAGTGGTCGAACGCATGGTGGCCGAGCCAAAAACCAACGACTACGGCCGCTTGGGCGTGATGCTGCAATACTTTTTTGAGATTGAGTCGCTAATTGACGTGCCGCCAGAGTCATTCGACCCCGCGCCGAAAGTCGATTCCGCCGTGGTGCGCATGATTCCGTCGAAACACCGCATCGGCAAAGCCGATGATTTCGAGCATTTTGCCAAACTGGTCAAGCTTGCTTTCCATCAGCGCCGCAAAACCATCCGCAATAATTTGAAAGAATTGGCCGACGATGCCGATTTAGAAGCCGTGGGCATCAGCCCGCAAGATCGCGCCGAACACATCGCGCCGGAAAAATATGTCGCCTTGAGCAATTATTTGGTGAATAAGGCCGTCTGAACAGAAGGGCATCCATGGAAACCAATCTGCGTAAAACCGAGCGGTTAATCCGCGAAATTAACCGCATTCATGCGCAATATTCGCAGGATTATTTCGAAAGCGGCAAAGTGGCCAAAATTAATTTGAGCCACACGTTGCGTAAAGTACCGACCGAGCATATTTTGTCTTACCGCCTGAATCTGCACGAAGCGATTAACGATTATCTGGCTTTTGCCGATACGCGCGGTATCGACTTTTTTTACCGCGTGAAAACCGCCGAAAGCATACACCATAAAATCGAGCGTTATCTGGCGCGCGACAACCAGTATCCGGTCAACAATATCCTCAACGATATTTTCGGCGCACGCCTGATTTGGCCGTCTGAAACCGTGGCTGAGATTTTGGAAAAGCTGGATGATTGGAAAGCGGAATATGGTTTGAAAAACTGGTATTTGCGCGATATTGACGGCTACATCGGCGTGCATATTTATTTTAAAAACAGCAGCAATTTCTATTATCCTTGGGAATTGCAGATTTGGGATGAAAAAGACGCCCAAGCCAATATTGAAAACCACATGGCGTATAAACGCGATTTTGTGCGCTAAACGGTCAAGCAGGCCGTCTGAAAGTAAAATATGATTAAATTCAAAAATGTACACAAACATTTCAAAGATTTGCACGTTATCAATGGTGTGAATCTGGAAGTCAAACAAGGCGAAGTGGTGGTGGTTTGCGGCCCGTCGGGCAGCGGCAAATCGACCTTAATCCGCACCGTCAACCAGCTGGAAAGCATTGAAAGCGGCGAAATCTGGGTCGATGGCGTGAATGTGGCCGATCCGAAAACCAATCTCAATAAAGTGCGTGAAGAAGTGGGCTTTGTGTTCCAAAGTTTCAATCTGTATCCGCATTTGAGCGTGTTGGAAAACATTGTGTTGTCGCCGATGAAAGTGAAAGGGCAGAGCCGCGCCCAAGCCGAAGCCAAGGCAATGGAATTGCTGGAGCGCGTCGGTTTGGCGCACAAAAAAGATGCCTTGCCGAGCCAATTGTCCGGCGGTCAGCAGCAGCGTGTGGCAATTGCCCGCGGTTTGGCGATGGAGCCGCGTGTGATGCTGTTTGACGAACCGACTTCGGCGCTGGATCCGGAAATGGTCGGCGAAGTGTTGCGGGTGATGAAAGACTTGGCGATGAGCGGCATGACCATGATGTGTGTGACGCACGAGATGGGTTTTGCCCGCGAAGTGGCCGACCGTGTGATTTTTGTCGATCACGGCCAAATCATCGAAGAAGCCACGCCGGAAGAATTTTTCACTAATCCGAAACACGAGCGCGCCAAGCAGTTTTTACAGCAGGTGATGACGCATTAATCAATGTGCAAGGCCGTCTGAACAGTATTCAGACGGCATGAAAGACAATAGCAATCAAAGGATAGTCATGTATTTTGTTGACCGCACCGCCGTGGTGTTAAAACCGACCGCACGTTTTTTGGAATGGCTGAAATCGGCCGATGAAAATATGCCTGATTTGACGGTAGAGCAAATCCGCACCAATTGCTCGGTGTTTTTGGTGCCGGAATTTGATGAGCCGGAAGCGGTGATTTCGTATTTTGACGAGCGTTACCAGCAGATTTTTGAAGCAGAAATTGCCGGTTGGGACGTGGATAAAGCCAAATGGCCGCAAGACATGAGCTTGAAGGCGTTTTGGGAATTTTTTGAAATTGAAATCCACGATATGGTTTTGGACATGGAAGATGCTGATTTAAACGTCAGCCCTGTGTTCGACAACATGATGTAACCATGCGCGCATTTCAGACGGCCTTGAAGCCTTCCCGCAGCCTGAAAATCATGGTGTTGATTTTGCACTTGGCGGCAGTAGTGATGTGTGCAGCGTGGTTTTACGGCGTGATGTTTTGGCTGGGTTTGCTCGGTTTGGCAGTAAGCTTGGTTTACGCTTGGTATCATGCCGATTTAAAAGGCAATCAGGCAATAAAGCAGATTGCGGTAAACCGTTTGCAGCAGGCCGCCATTTTTGTCGGGCGCGAGCAGACGGCTTTTGAAGCAGTATTGGGCGGCGCATCGCTGGTGACGTGTTATGTGTTGTTTTTGCAATGGCATACTGGCAGCCGCACCATTTGGCTATTGGTGTTGCCCGATATGTTGGATAAAGAAACCCACCGCCGCTTGCGCGTATGGGCGCGTTGGTGTCAAGTGGCGCAAACGCCGTCTGAACAAAAAATCTGATGTGCATTAAATATCATAAAACGCTGGTCTGTTTCAGACGGCCTTAAATAATAAATACCTGAAAAATAATGAAAACACTACAAGACTGGCTCTCTCATTTAGAAACCTCCCACAGCACCGGCCTTATCGATATGGGCTTGGAACGCGTCGGCGAAGTGAAAACCCGCATGGGCTTAACGCCGCAATGTCCTGTGGTGGTGGCGGCGGGCACCAACGGCAAAGGTTCGGTGTGTGCTTATTTGTCGCAGATTTATAAACAGGCCGGTTTTAAAGTGGGTACGCTGACCAGCCCGCATATTTTGCGCTTTAACGAACGCATTGCCGTGAATGCCGCGCCGGTTGACGACGAAACCATCGTGGCGGCGTTTGAGCGCATTGAAGCGGCGCGTGGCGATATTTCGCTGACTTATTTTGAATTCAATACCTTGGCGGCGGTGGATATTTTCATGCGTGCCGAAGTGGATGTGATGGTGCTGGAAGTCGGCTTGGGTGGGCGTTTGGACGCGGTAAATGTGTTCGATGCCGATTGCGCGGTGGTGACCAGTGTGGATTTGGATCATCAGGCGTTTTTGGGCGATACGGTCGAGCAGGTCGGCTTTGAAAAAGCGGGCGTGTTCCGCAGCGGCAAACCGGCGATTTGCGGTCAGAATCCGCCGCCGGAATCCTTGCGCCAACACGCTGAAAAAATCGGCGCGCATTTGTTGTTGGTCAAAGAAGATTTTGATTTCAACACCTTGGAAAATGTACAATGGAATTATCAGTTCCATCCGAAAGTTTCAGACGGCCTTTTCCCCAAACGCCGTAATGCCTTGCCATTTCCGGCTTTGCGCGGTGCGTACCAAATCGGCAATGCCGCCATCGCGCTAACAGTGTTGGAATGCTTGGCCGACAAGCTGCCGATTGATATTGGGGCAATTAAGCGCGGTTTGCTGCTGGTGGAAAATCCGGGGCGTTTCCAAGTGTTGCCGGGTCGTCCGCTGACTATTTTGGATGTCGGACACAATCCGCATGCCGCGCGTGCCTTGCGCCGCAGCCTGATTAATCTGGCATTTGCGCAAAACCGTATTGCCGTGTTCAGCATGTTGGCCGATAAAGATATTGACGGCGTGCTGGAGCTTGTGAAAGACCAGTTTGACGAATGGTATATCGCGCCTTTAAATATGTCGCGCGGCATGACGATTGATGCTTTGCAAGACAAACTGGCGCAGCACGACATCGATAAAATCAAAGTCTTTGACCATGTTCAAAGCGCTTACCAAGCCGCTTTGGCGAAAGCTTCTGAAAATGATAGAATTGTCGTTTTCGGTTCGTTTCATACTGTTGCCGATGTGATGGCGACCTTGTAAATAGGAAATTTCATGTCTGACGATAAGCAAAAAGAAGTTTTAACCGGTTATGAGCAGCTCAAACGCCGCAACCGCCGCCGCTTGGTGATGACGTCAGGATTGGTCGTGGTTGCCGGTATTTTGTTGGCTTCTGTATTGAGCACGGGCAGCGACGATGAAGAAAAAGCAGCACCAACAGCCGCAGTAGCACAAAATGATGCGCAAGGCGATGTCGCCAATGCTGCCGTGTTGGAACCGAGCAATAAGGAAGAAGCACAAGCCGCCGCTCAAGAGCAAGCTGCCGCACAAAGCAGTGAGCCTGAACAACCGGTGGAAGTGTTGAGACCTGCCGCCGCTACGCCACCGCAAGACATCGGTGCGCCGTTGGTGTTGATTAACGACAAATTGGTCGACAGCGACATCAAAGGCTTGGAAGAATCAGAGCGCATTCGTAAAGCCGAAGAAGAAAAACGCGCAGCAGAAGAGCAGAAGGCTGAAGCGCGCCGTCAACGCTTGGCAGAACAACGCGCAGCCAAACGCGCCGAAGAAAAACGTTTAGCAGCGGAAAAAGAAGCAGCGAAGAAACGTGCTGCGGCAGCGAAGGCTGAGAAATCAGAACGTAATGCAGAAGCTGAACGCAAGCAAGCAGAAAAAGCTGCCGCCGAGCGTAAAGCCAAACAAGCTGAAGAGAAGAAAGCAGCTGCGGCCAAATCCAAAGCAGAAGCCGATAAAAAAGCAGCGGCTGCTAAAGCCAAAGAAACCGAGAAAAAAGCCGCCACCAAAAAAGCAGAACCGGCTAAGGCTAAATCGACTGAAAAAGCAGCCGATAGCGGTTCTAAAGGTCAAAAAGCTGCTATTCAGGCCGGTTATTCCGATAAAGAACGCGCCCAAAGCCTGCAGCGCAAAATGAAAGCAGCCGGTATTAATGCCACCATTAGCGAAGTCAAAACCGATAAAGGTGTGGTTTACCTTGTGAAATCAAACTCATATAAGAGCCGCCAAGAAGCTGCGAAAGATTTGGAAAAATTGCGCTCTAAAAACGGCATCGCAGGACAGGTCGTGAATGAGTAATATTCCTTTGGCGGATTTATTGGCTTTCGGCGTGATTGCGGCCTGTATTATCATGTCGCTCATGCGCGGCGTGATTGCCGAAATCAGCTCACTGATTACTTGGGTTGTGGCGTTTTTCATTGCCAAGTGGTTTGCCGTGCCATTTTCTGAAATTGCCTTTAAATCTTTCGAGCCGCAAGCCTTGGGTGTGGCATTGGCCTTTATCATGCTGTTTGTTGCGGCATGGTTGGTGCAACGTTTCTTGCGCTCATTGCTGACTGCCGGTGTATCGGCCATCGGGCTGGGCAGCGTTAACCGCTTGCTTGGCGGTGTATTCGGTGCAGCTAAAGGCGTATTGCTGGTGACGCTGGCCGTGATGGTGTGTTCCTACACCGATTTGCCGGAAACGGATGACTGGCAGGCATCGCACACCATTCCTTATTTTGAAACCTTGGCGCATGATGTGGTGATGCCTTATTTGCCGACGATTGGCAACAGATTAAACGATACGGATATTCCTTCATAATACAACCGGTTTCAGACGGCCTTTTTGATACAGGCTGTCTGAAACCGGTTTAATCTTGTTTTATTTCATTGGGTTAATTCTTTTATTCGGAGAACACAAATGTGTGGTGTATTAGGGTTGGTGAGTAACGAGCCGGTCAATCAGCTTTTGTATGATGGTTTGCAGATGCTGCAGCATCGCGGTCAGGATGCGGCGGGCATCGTGACAGCTGAAGGCAGCATGTTCCATATGCATAAAGGCAAAGGCATGGTGCGCGAAGTGTTCCGCACGCGTAATATGCGCGATTTAATCGGTCATTCCGGCATTGCTCATGTGCGTTACCCAACCGCAGGCAATGCAGGCAGCAGCGCCGAAGCGCAGCCGTTTTACGTGAGCTCGCCTTTCGGTATCGTGTTGGCGCACAACGGTAATTTGACCAATACTGCCGAACTGTATGAAAACGTGTGCCACAAACACCTGCGCCACATCAATACCAGCTCCGATTCGGAAGTATTGCTGAATGTATTCGCGCATGAGTTGCGTCATGAAGTCTCGAAAAACAGCGACAAAGTGTTGAGCACCGACAATGTATTTACCGCTGTTAAAGCCGTGCATGAATTGGTGCGCGGTGCCTATGGTGTGGTGGCGATGATTGCCGGCTACGGTATGGTGGCTTTCCGCGATCCGCACGGCATCCGTCCGCTGGTGCTGGGTTCGAAAACCGATGAAAACGGTTTCAAATCTTACGCCGTAGCTTCCGAATCGGTGGCTTTCAATGCTTTAGAATACGATTTAGAACGCGATATTGAGCCGGGTGAAGCGGTGTTTATCAGCTTTGACGGCCAGTTTTTCTCGCGCCAATGCAGCGCATCACAATTGAAACCATGTTTGTTTGAATACGTTTATTTTGCCCGTCCGGACTCGGTGATTGACGAAGTATCGGTGTATCAGGCGCGTTTGGATATGGGCGTGTCGCTGGCAGAAAAAATCAAGCGTGAATTGCCAATTGACGACATCGACGTGATTATGCCAATTCCCGATACCAGCCGCCCGAGCGCTATGGAATTGGCCATGCACTTGAACAAACCTTACCGCGAAGGCTTGATTAAAAACCGCTACATCGGCCGCACCTTCATCATGCCGGGGCAGGCGACGCGTAAAAAATCCGTTCGCCAAAAATTGAGCCCGATGGAAACCGAATTCAAAGGCAAAAGCGTGTTGTTGGTGGATGATTCCATCGTACGCGGTACCACCAGCCGTGAAATTGTTGAAATGGTTCGTGCTTCAGGCGCACGCAAAGTGTATATCGCATCGGCCGCACCGGAAGTTCGCTTCCCGAATGTGTACGGCATCGACATGCCGACGCGTGAAGAACTGATTGCCAACGGCCGCACACCTGCTGAAATTGCACAGGAAATCAGCGCCGACGGCATTGTGTTCCAAGATTTGAACGACTTGGAAGCGGTAGTCAAAGCCTTGAATCCAAAAATCGAAGGTTTTGATTCTTCATGCTTTAACGGCATTTACCTGACCGGCGACATCGACGAAGCCTATTTGCAGCGTTTATCAGAAGGCAAAACCGGCTGCGGCGGCCTGAAAGTCATGCCAAGCAAAATGGAACACAGCATCACCATCAGCAGCAGCGACGAAGAATAAGCAGGAAAGAAAAGGCCGTCTGAAAGCGCAAAGGGTTTTCAGACGGCCTTTCGATTGAATTAAAATAAAGTCCGTAAAGGATTTATTATGACAGCAGAAACCAAAAATTACATCACGCCCGTCGGCTGGCAGGCATTAAAAGACGAACTTTATCAGTTAGTCAATAAAGAGCGTCCCGAAATCGTGCAAATTGTTAACTGGGCAGCGAGCAATGGCGACCGCAGCGAAAATGGCGATTATCTTTACGGTAAACGCCGCATGCGCGAAATCGACCGCCGTATCCGTTTCCTGACCAAGCGCTTGGAAGCCGCGGTAGTGGTCGATCCGGAAGCACGCGAAGCGACTGATCAAGTATTTTTCGGCGCGACTGTTGAATTATTGCGCGGCGATGGCAGCGAGCAAACTGTGAAAATCGTCGGCGTGGATGAGATTGATACGGCCCAAAACAAAATTTCGTGGATTTCCCCTTTAGCGCGTTGCCTGATTAAAGCGCGCGAAGGCGATGAAGTGGTGCTCAACGGGCCGGAAGGGCGTGAAGAGATTGAGATTTTATCGGTTGCATATTGCCGCATTGATTGAGGCCGTCTGGAAAAAATCAGTTGTCCAGTCTAAACATTCACATCGAGGCCGTCTGAATTTCAGACGCTCGATGTGAATAACGCTTATAAAAAATAAACAAAAAAAAATGCCGCACCAAGGGGATGCGGTGCGGCCAAATCTCAATAGCCAGAGAGAGTTACATAAAAAATCACAGCAAAAAAGGTTAACGCTGACGCGCTTTGAAACGTGGATTGCTCTTGCAAATCACATACACTTTGCCTTTACGGCGCACGATTTGGCAATCGCGGTGGCGTTTCTTGGCGGTTTTCAGAGAAGATAAAACCTGCATCATTTATCCTTTCTCAAAGAACCCATCATGGATTGGAAACGTTGATGGAACTTGCTGGCGCGGCCTTCGGTGGTCACGTTGCGCTGTCTGCCGGTGTAAACAGGGTGGGAGGCGGAAGAGGTATCCAAAGAAAACAGTGGGTATTCGTTGCCGTCTTTCCAAACCATGGTTTTACCGTGGGTATTGGCGCATGAACGGATGAGCCAACCTTCGTCGGCGCCGCTGTCGTAGAATAAAACGGTGCGGTAATTATCCGGATGAATATCGGGTTTCATAAAATTTCCTAGCAAATGTTATGGTATAACATTATATACCTATTTTGCTAAAAGACAAGTTTATGATAAGATAAAATCCCAGTATTAAACCTAATCATCTGTTTTATTTTGAGATTTATTCTCATTTTAGATGACTTGAAATCGAAATATCCATATCCATTTGTAGAGAATTTGATAAAATACGCTTTCAGACGGCCTTATCAATAGCAACAAGGCCGTCTGAAATTTTTGAATTGTTTCGGCAGCCGTGTTCAGACGGCCTGCGTTTAAAAGATTGATATGTATAAAGTCATACCGATTATCCACGTGCTGTCCAAGCTCGGCGTGTTGTTTTCGCTGTTGCTGATGGTGCCGACGCTGATGTCGTATTTTTTTCTCGACAGCGCGTTTCCGGCATTTGCCCGTACCGCACTGGTGACGACGTTTTCTTCCTGCACCATCTGGCTGCTGACGCTGCGCTATAACCGCGAGTTGCGCCCGCGCGACGGTTTTACTTTGGTGATTATGCTGTGGCTGGCGTTCGCCATAGTGGCGGCGGTGCCGATTTATTTATATGTGCCGCACATGAGTTTTACCGATGCGTTTTTTGAGGCGATGTCGGGCTTAACCACTACGGGGGCGACGGTTATCAGCAGCTTGGATACCTTGGCGCCGTCGGTCAATTTTTGGCGGCACATGCTCAACTGGCTGGGCGGCATGGGTATTATCGTGTTGGCGGTGGCGATTTTGCCGATGTTGGGTGTCGGTGGTACGCAGCTTTTCAAGGCTGAAATCCCGGGTTTGGACAAAGAAAGCAAGATGGCGCCGCGGATTTCGCAGGTGGCCAAAAAGCTGTGGGGTGCTTATATTTTAACCACAGTGGCGGCATTTTTTTCCTTGCATTGGGCGGGGATGAGCTGGTTTGATGCGCTTTGCCACGCCATGTCGTCGGTGGCTTTGGGCGGATTTTCCACGCATGATGACAGCATCGCTTATTTCAATTCGGTGAAAATCGAATGGACGATTATGTTTTTCACGCTGTTTGGCGGCATCAATTTTGCCAGCCACTTTGCTGCACTGGGCGGGCGTTCGCTGAAAGTGTATTGGAAAGACGAAGAATGCCGCGTGTTGTTGCTGGCGATGACATGCAGCATCATCATGGCCAGTCTGTATTTGTGGCATAAAGAATTTTATCCGTCGCTGGCTGATGCATTTCGTTTTGTCAGCTTTAATTTTGTGTCGATTGGCTTGGCCAGCGGCTTTGCGAATACCGATTTTGCCAAATGGCCGCTGCTGATTTCGTTGTGGATGTTTTTCTTGTCTAACGTATTGGCGTGTTCCGGCTCGATGGGTGGCGGCATTAAAAACGTGCGCGCTTTGGTGCTGTTTAAATTCAGTTTGCGCGAAATGATGATTTTGTTGCACCCGCGCGCGGTGCGTACGGTGAAGGTGAATAATCGCAGCATTTCCGAACGCATGGCCTTGACAGTGATGTCGTTTATTTTTGTGTATTTTATGACGGTGGTCGTGTTCACCTTCTTGATGATGGTTACCGGCTTGGATTTTGTTTCCGCGTTTACAGCGGTGATCGCCTGCATTACCAATGCGGGGCCGGGCTTGGGTGAAGTGGGGCCGGCGCATAATTACGCCAGCTTGAATGATGTGCAGAAATGGCTGTGCACCATTGTGATGCTGCTGGGGCGTTTGGAAATTTTCACGGTGTTGATTCTGTTTACACCGGCGTATTGGAAAAAATAAATGACTATAAAGTAGGCCGTCTGAAAAAATCATTTTCAGACGGCCTGTTTTATGGTCACAAATTATTTAACGTATTGTTTCAATAATTCGGCAAAGTCTTTTGCGGTTTCTGGGTGTTTCAAACCATAAGCCAAAGTGGCTTCCAGATAACCTAATTTGCTGCCACAGTCGTAGCGCTTGCCTTCGAACGCGTGTGCCAACACAAATTCGTGATCCAGCAGGCGGGCGATGGCATCGGTAAGTTGGATTTCATTGCCTGCACCGCGTGGCAAGTTGGTCAGTAAATCAAAAATGCGCGGGGTCAGGATGTAGCGGCCGACCACGGCTAAGTTGGAAGGGGCTTCTTCCGGTTTTGGTTTTTCCACAATATTGGTGATGCGCTGGAAGCTTTTGAGTTGTTCCACTTCAACAATGCCGTATGAACCGGTTTGCGATGGATCAACAGTTTCCACGCCCAATACGCTGTTGCCGCTTTGATTGTAGATATCGACCATTTGCTTCAACGCGCCTTGTGGGGCATCGATTAAGTCATCCGCCAAAATGACGGCAAACGGCTCATCGCCGACAGCGGCGCGAGCGCACAATACGGCATGACCCAAGCCCAAAGCTTCGGCTTGGCGGATATACAGGCAAGTGATTTCAGGCGGCAAAATGTCTTTAACGTGTGCCAGCAGTTTTTCTTTGTTGCGCTGTTCCAATTCGGTTTCCAGCTCGTAGGCTTTGTCGAAATGGTCTTCAATGCTGCGTTTGTTGCGGCCGGTCACAAACACCATTTCGGTGCAGCCGGCGGCAACGGCTTCTTCAACCGCATATTGAATCAAAGGCTTATCAACGATAGGCAGCATTTCTTTCGGGCTGGCTTTAGTAGCAGGTAAAAAACGTGTGCCCATGCCGGCAACGGGAAATACGGCTTTTTTAATCGGTTTCATGATGTCTCCGTGTGTAACAATTTCTAATCTTACCTGTTTGACCGAGAAACGATAAAAAATTCATTTTCTTTACGAATTTAACAATGTCAACAAGGCAGCCTCATCCAAAACAGTCACACCTAGCGCATTGGCTTTTTCCAATTTACTACCGGCGGCTTCACCTGCGACCACAAAATCGGTTTTTTTCGAGACGCTGCCGGAAACTTTACCGCCGGCGGCTTCAATCATGGCTTGGGCTTCGTCACGTTTTAAGGTCGGCAGGGTGCCGGTTAAGACGAAGGTTTTGCCAAACAGGCTGCTTGAATGGGATTCGGCTATTGTGTCGGTTTCAGACGGCATGTGTGCCAAAAATTGCTGCATGGTCGTTAAAAGCGATGAATTGGCATCAACGCTGCGCCACTGTTGCCAATCAGCGGGCAAAGCTTTGTCGTGGATTAAACCTTCGACAGTTTTACCAGCCAAATCCCATAGCGCGGCGGCTTTTTTCTCGCTGATTTTGAAACCGGGCAGGCGGTTGATCCAGCGTTCGGGGGTGACGTATTGCGCCAGCGGCAGGGTGATGGCTTGGGTTTGCGGTGCAACGCCGACAGCCAGCAATTCGTCAATCATGTTTTGCTGTTCGGGTTGGGCGAAGAAATGGGCGATTGAATGCGCTACTACGCTCCCGATGTCTGGCAGGCAAGCCAAAACAGGTTCGGGTGCGCGGCGGACACTTTCCAAATCGCCGAATGCTTGTGCCAGCGATTTGGCCGTGCGTTCACCGACATGACGGATGCCGAGGGCAAACAAGAAGCGCGCCAAATCAGGCTGTTTGCTCGCTTCGAGGCCGTCGAGAATATTTTGCGCCCATTTAGTCGGCGAGGCTTTTTTGCTGCTTTTGAGGCCGTCTGAAAGCGGTAAGGCAGTTTCAGACGGCATGTCTTCTGCGTTGAGTTGCGCTTCCGTTTGCTCGGTGGTTTCCTTCATTTTTTGCAGGGTGGTGATGTCCAAGCGGTATAGGTCGGCAAAATGCTGTACCAAATCTTGCGCCACCAATTGTTCGATTTGGCGTTGACCGAGGCCGTCGATGTCCATGGCTTTGCGCGAAGCAAAGTGAATCAAACCTTGTACCCGCTGCGCTTGACACAGCATACCGCCGCTGCAACGCGCCACGGCTTCGCCTTCTTCGCGTTCGATGTCGCTGCCACAAATCGGGCAATGCTCGGGCAGGCGGTATTGCGGATAAAGCGGTTGGGTGTCCGTTTGCGTGTTTTCAGATGGCATGGCAAACAAATCATCTTGCAGGCCGTCTGAAAGATGATTTTGTGTTTCAATGGTTTGCATCGGCCGGCGGTCGAATACCACGCGCACCACTTCGGGAATCACGTCACCCGCGCGGCGCACAATCACCGTATCGCCAACGCGCACGTCTTTACGCTGCGTTTCGCCTTCATTGTGCAGCGTGGCATTGGTCACGGTTACGCCGCCGACAAACACCGGCTGCAAACGCGCCACGGGGGTCACGGCACCGGTGCGGCCGACTTGCACGTCAATCGCTTCCACCACGGTCAAGGCTTCTTCGGCAGGGAATTTATGCGCAATCGCCCAGCGTGGCGCGCGCGAAATAAAGCCCAGCGTATCTTGCTGTGCCAAACTGTTGACCTTGACCACCATGCCGTCAATTTCATACGGCAGGGAAGGGCGTTTTTGCTGCATTTGCTCGTAAAAAGCCAATACTTCGCCAATATTGGGGAAACAACCGAATTGGCCGTAAGGTAGACTGAAGCCAAGTTCGATCAAATAAGCCAATTCTTGAATGTGTTCTTCCGAAACGAAGCCGCCTTCTTGTTGCGCGATGCCGTAGGCGAAAAAGTGCAGTTTGCGCTGGGCGGTGATTTTGGAATCGAGTTGGCGCAGGCTGCCGGCCGCGGCATTGCGCGGATTAGCAAACGCTTTTTGATTTTGCTCGGCTTGGCGTTGGTTGAGCGCGGCAAAATCGGCTTTGAGCATCAACACTTCACCGCGCACTTCAATCAGTTGCGGCACATTGTCGCCATGCAAACGCAAGGGAATATTGGCGATGGTTTTCACATTTTGCGTCACATCTTCGCCGGTTGCCCCATCGCCACGCGTAGCCGCTTGCATCAATACGCCGTCGCGATACAGCAGACTGATGGCTAAGCCGTCGAATTTGGGTTCAATGACATATTCAACCGCCGCACCGTTTAAACCGCCGCGCACGCGTTCATCAAAAGCATACATTTCCTTATGGTCGAACACGCCTTCTTCGTTTTGTGGTGAAAAAGCATTGTTCAGCGATAACATTGGCACGGTATGGCGCACGCTGGTAAAACCATCCAAAGCCGCACCGCCGACACGCTGGGTCGGGCTGTCGGGCTGTTTTAAATCAGGATGCGCGGCTTCTAAAGCCTCCAGCTCGCGGAACAGGCGGTCGTATTCGGCATCGGGCACAGTCGGTGCATCGAGCGTGTAGTATTCGTAGGCGTAGCGGTTGAGCAGGGCGGTGAGGTCTTGGATTTTTTGTTCGGTTGCGTTCATTGAGTCAAATATTCAGACGGCCTTTATAAAATAAACAGGCCGTCTGAAAAAACATAAAAAAGATAGGTAGATTTTACCTGAAAAAAGCGGATACGCTGTTGTGCATATCCGCTTTTTTTTGAGAAAAATGGCGTTATGAGAACAAACGTAGCGATTGTTTGCTGCCCGGTTTGATGCCCACTTTCAGCATTTCTTCCTGACGCGCCAATACATAATTGCGCACGTCTTTCAGCCAAGGGGTGGACACTTCTTCCATTTTGTCGTTGACCAAATCTAAGCTCAGTTGGCCGGACAATTTAACCGCCAAGTCCATAAACAGGTCGAAAGTTTTTTCACCGGCCGGAATATGCGGAATATCAAACAACATACTGAAGCCGCGATAGGCTTGGTTGTTCAGCAATGCACCGGTAAAGGGTGAATTATCGAGCGATGCCAAGATAAACATTGGATTGCCGTTTTCATCAGGGTAGTGGAACGTGCCGTCTTCAGCCAAATTGAAACCCACGCCTTCCACAGCGGAACGCAATTCCAAACCACTGATGCTGGAGCGCGATACCAAGTGGATGGCGATGGTTTGGTCAACGCGTTCGCAGAAGCTGTCGAGCGCTTGGGCCACTTCAACAAAAGCCGGTAAATCGGTGCAACGCACTTGACCGCCAACCAATTGGGCAAAGGCAGAAACTTGTTGGTTGAATTGATCTAATTCTTCTTCAGAAGCCAAACCATTGCGGCTAACGGCTTGCAAGCCCATTACGAAACCTTGGTAATACACGCCCGGAATCGGCTCGGCCACTTGGAAACGGTCGTCCATGGTGCAGCCGATGATTTGGAAGCGGTGACGGTTAGATAAGCGCGGCAAGGCATGCAGCTCTTGCGCTTCATTCAACGCGATGTAGGCCAGATAATCAAAGCGCGGGTCAAACCAAGGCAATTCAACTTGCACCAATTCATCCAAGCTCACTAAATTGCCGTGATGGGCAGTAGGCGTAGCTTGAGTGTTGATTTCATTGTTTAAACCGATGACGGTGTGTTGCACTTGTTCTTCGGTGAAATCGTCTTCCATCGCCAATTCAATATCGGTTTTGATGGCCGATGGTTTCGCCAATTTGGCTTTGGCGGCATAAATTTCATCTTGCTCTTGCAGGTTGCGCAAAGCAGCGTCTTCGGCTTTTTTTTTCTTTTTCAACAACAAACCGTGGCCGCCGGATTCTTTGCCGTCGCGCACATGGTTGGTTTTGCTGGCCAACAGCGCATCTTTATCGGAGTGGCCGAATTGTTCGCGCACTTGTTTGCGGTATTGGTTTTCTTGATACATATTGTAGGCAATCACAGCTAAAATAATAGCCAAGCCTAAAACGATAATAATCATGGTGGGCACTCTCGGGGAAGTAATTTCTGGAGTGGCGCAATGCCGGACTTGAACCGCAATCGGGACATCACGGTAATGTTCGGATTATAGCGAAATTTAACTATTCTGACAGCATTAAGCATAAAACCGACAACAACTTTGTTTCAGGCCATCTGAAAAGTCAATGCGTAACTGGAAAACCTGCTTGGATTAAACGCGCCCAATCGAAAAAATGGCCCGGATCGGTTTTGCGGTCGGGGGCAATATCCTGATGACCGGTGACAGCCTCGATAGGGTAATGTGCTTGTAATGCATTTAATAGATGGTGCAAGGTTTGGTATTGTGCTTCAGTAAACGGCTCAAAATCGCAGCCTTCCATTTCAATGCCGATGGAAAACTGGTTACATTTTTCCCGTCCTTGAAATGACGATACTCCGGCATGGTAGGCCATATCGTCGCACGAAACGAATTGCACCGCTTCACCCTCACGTGTGATAAAAAAATGGCTGGAGACACGCAAGGTGTGAATCACGCTGAAAAACGGATGTTCTTGCGGCCGGATTTGGTTGGTAAACAGCTTTTCTACCGCGCCGTTGCCATATTCAAAGGGCGGCAGGGAAATATTGTGCAGCACCACCAGCGAGATTTTCTCACCGGCAGGGCGCGTTTCAAAATTGGCAGAATGGGCTTGGCGGGCAGCCGACCAACGGCCTTGTTGCCAAGAAGATGCGAAATTCATGTTTCAGACGGCCTTTAATACTTTTATTCGATAAATGCTGCGTTAAGTGTAAATCTTCGGCAAAGACAGCGCATTCGGTTATACTGTCGCCCGATTAAACTTAATAACACATCCTACCATGTTGAATAAATTGTTGAAATGGCTGCTGGTGTTTTTGCTGGCCGTAATTGCTACGGTGACGGCGTTGTTGTTCGTGCCGAAAGACAACGGCAAAACCTATCGCGTAAAAGTGGCTAAAAACCAAGGCATTTCATCGGTGAGCCGCAAATTGGCTGACGACGACTTGATTTACAACCGCCATGTTTTAATGTTGGCCGCGTATGCAACCGGTATGCACGATCAATTAAAAGCAGGTACCTACCGTATGCCGGCCAAAGCTTCGGCGTGGGATGTGTTGCAAAAATTACGCAGCGGCCGTCCGGATACCGTAAGCGTGAAAATTGTTGAAGGCATGCGTTTTGCCACCATGCGCAAAATCATCAACGAAACCGAGAGCATTCAGCACGACACCGCCCAATGGAGCGATGAAAAGCTGATGGCTGAAATCGCGCCGGAGGCGCTGAATCCGAATCCGGAAGGCCAGTTCTTCCCGGATAGCTACGAAATCGATGCCGACAGCAGCGATATTCAGATTTACCGTTTGGCCTATAAAACCATGCAGTGCGAACTTAGCGCCGCATGGGATGAGCGTCAAAGCGGTTTGCCATATAAAAATCCGTATGAATTGCTGATTATGGCGAGCATCATCGAAAAAGAAACCGGCCATCCGGCCGATCGCGCGCATGTGTCGTCGGTGTTTAAAAATCGTTTGGTCATCGGCATGCGCCTGCAAACCGATCCTACTGTAATTTACGGCATGGGTGCAGCGTATCAGGGCAAAATCAGCAAAGCCGATTTACGCCGCGATACACCTTACAATACCTATACTCGGGCCGGTCTCACGCCGACCCCGATTGCCTTGCCGGGCAAAGCCGCGTTGGAAGCCGCCGCGCATCCTTCGACTGAGAAATACCTGTATTTTGTGTCCCGTATGGACGGCACCGGCTTGAGTCAATTCAGCCATACTTTGGATGAACACAACGCCGCTGTGCGTAAGTATATTTTGAAAAAGTAATTTTAGTATCAATGAAAGGCCGTCTGAAAATACAATATTATTGTAGAATTTCAGACGGCCTATTATTTAGATTAAAGGAATCCCATGAACGCCCAATTCATTACGCTCGACGGCATAGACGGTGCCGGAAAATCAACCAATTTGGCTGTGATGCAGGCATGGTTTGATGAACGCGGATTGCCAGTGGTGTTTACGCGCGAGCCGGGCGGCACAGCAATGGGCGAAGCCTTGCGCGAATTGTTGCTGAATCCGCAAACCCAAGTCAGCCTGCGGGCAGAAACGTTACTGATGTTTGCCGCGCGCCAGCAGCATTTGGAAGACGTGATTTTGCCGGCGTTGGAAAAAGGCATTCATGTGGTGTCCGACCGTTTTACCGATGCCACGTTTGCCTATCAGGGCGGCGGCCGCGGTGTGCCGTTGCAGGATATTGAAGTATTGGAAAACTGGGTGCAGGAAAGTTTGCGACCGGATTTGACGGTGTTGCTGGATGTGCCGCTTGAGGTGTCGATGGCGCGCATCAATAAGAGCCGCGAAAAAGACCGCTTCGAGCAAGAGCAGGCCGATTTTTTTGTGCGCGTGCGCGAGGTGTATCTCAACCGTGCCGCCGCCGCGCCAAACCGCTACGCCGTGATTGACAGCAATCGTGAGCGCGAACAGGTTAAACAGGATATTGAAACGGCATTAAGCCGCCATTTCGGGCTTTGATTCAAAATTAAACAAAAGGCCGTCTGAAAAACACAATGAAGGTTTTTCAGACGGCCTTTATTGCGTCTTATCAAATACTTTCCTATTGTTGACAAAAATAATCAAATTATCGGTATGCCCGCTTCAGGTTGCATGTTAAAATTACGTCTAATTACATCGGCTTGAAATCATAGATATTTACTTGCTTTTGTATACTACCGCCTGACCGATTTTCAGACGGCATACACTCTTCACAGCGTAAATTATTGCAACAGGATTATCCTAATGGAAAACACATTAAAAGAAGCATCACTGAAATTTCACGAATTCCCCGTTCCGGGTAAAGTATCCGTTACCCCGACAAAATCTCTGAGCACTTCGGAAGATTTGGCATTGGCCTACTCTCCGGGTGTTGCATTCCCTTGCTTGGAAATCGAAGCCGACCCACAAGCCGCCTACAAATACACTTCTAAAGGTAATTTGGTTGGCGTGATTTCCAACGGTACCGCCGTTTTAGGCTTGGGCAACATTGGCGCATTGGCCGGTAAGCCTGTTATGGAAGGCAAAGGCGTATTGTTCAAAAAATTCGCCGGCGTGGATGTATTTGATATTGAAATCGACGAAAAAGACCCACAAAAATTAGTCGACATCATCGCTGCATTGGAGCCGACTTTCGGCGGTATCAACTTGGAAGACATCAAAGCCCCTGAGTGCTTCTACATCGAAAGCGAATTGCGCAAACGCTGCAAAATTCCAGTATTCCACGACGACCAACACGGCACCGCCATCATCACCGCTGCCGCTGTATTGAATGCTTTGCGCCACACCGGCCGCGACATCAGCGAAGCCACTTTGGTGTGTTCCGGCGCAGGTGCTGCTGCGATTGCGTGTTTGAACCAATTGTTGGCAGTCGGCCTGAAACGTGAAAACGTGACCGTGTGCGACTCTAAAGGTGTGATTTACCAAACCCGCGAAGACAAAGACCGCATGGACGAATCGAAAAAATTCTACGCGGTAGAAGACCCCGGTGCACGTAACTTGGCCGATGCTGTAAAAGGCAAAGACATCTTTTTGGGCTTGTCAGGTGCCAACTTGCTGACACCAGAAATGCTGTTGAGCATGAACGACAAACCAATCGTATTTGCCATGGCCAACCCAAATCCTGAAATCATGCCACCATTGGCGAAAGAAACCCGTCCAGACGTGGTAATCGGTACCGGTCGTTCCGACTTCCCGAACCAAGTGAACAACGTATTGTGCTTCCCATTCATCTTCCGTGGTGCGTTGGATTGCGGTGCAACCACCATCAACGAAGAAATGAAACTGGCTTGCGTGTATGCCTTGGCTGATTTGGCGATGGAAGAAGTAACCGAAGAAGTGGCTGCTGCTTACGGCAAGAAATTTGAATTCGGTGCGGATTACCTGATTCCAACCCCATTCGATTCACGCCTGTTGCCACGCGTTGCTGCGGCGACTGCTAAAGCCGCGATGGAAAGCGGTGTAGCGACCCGTCCAATTGCCGATTTGGATGCATACCAAGCCAAATTGAGCGAATGGAAGCTGTAAGGTTTGAATCTATTGGGCTTGATGCCTGATTGAATCTAAACCCGAAAATACAGGCCGTCTGAAACATCTCAGACAGCCTGTGTTACTCATGTTTGACCAAGTCGTACATCGTTTAAAGAGTCGAAGACAAGATAGGAGAAGCATGTTAGAAAATATTTTCAGAAACAGCCGCTGGATGGTGTTGATTATTGTGATTGTCAGCTTTATCGCCTCGATTTTGCTTTACATCGCTTCGATTAATGCGGTATTGCATTTTATTGTCGGCTTTTTTAAAAACTTGCCCAGCGAACCGAGTGATGTGCAATATCAGGCGGTGATGTTGCTGAAAATATTAGATGTTTTGCTGATTGCGCTGACTTTTCAAATCATCAGTATTGCGCACTACCACTTTTTTATTTCTGCCAAGCCGAATAATGATTCGCGGTTTCTTAAAGCCTTGCATATTGGTAGTTTCCATGATTTGAAAATCATTATTTTGCAAGTGTCGTCTCTGATTTTGGCAATCATGTTTTTGGAGCAGATTGCGGCTGCCGGTGCGACTTTGGAAACGCTTTATTTTGCGGTTTCAATTGCGGTGGTGATGGCTGCGGTGGTGTTGACCATGAAGAGTTTACGGCATTGAAATCAACATAATCAAGGCCGTCTGAATATTCAGACGGCCTTGAGCTTTAT
>NZ_PDBT02000045.1:0-20535 GCF_002551535.2 Neisseria sp. N95_16 | reverse complement strand
CCGCCGACCGAGAAAGACATTGGACTATGAGACACCGGGTGATCTGTTTTCAGCAGCCCTTGCCAATGGCATTTGAGCGTTGCACTTGAAATGCGAATGTAAGGGCCTGTGTTTTCTTATAGATATAGATAGATACCGAAATGAACATTACCGTTTTAGCTGTTGGCACCAAAATGCCCAAATGGGTCGATGAAGCCGTGAATGAATACGCCAAACGCTTTGGCCGTGAAGTGAATTACACCTTAAAAGAAATCAAACCCGAGAAACGGGGCGCCGGCGTCAATGCCGCGCAGGGAATGGCCGCGGAAGAAAAACGCATACTTGAAGCCATTCCGCAGGGCGCGTTTCTGGTGGTATTGGATGAGCGTGGTAAGGTGCCAACTTCGGTTGAATTAGCGGAACTCCTTAAAACATGGCAGCAAAACGGTGAACATGTCTGCTTTGTGATTGGTGGGGCCGACGGCATGACCGATTATCTCAAGCAGCAAGCCCGTTTGATGATGCGTTTATCCAGCCTGACCATGCCCCACGGCATGGTGCGCGTATTGCTGACCGAGCAGCTTTACCGCGCCGTTTCCATCTTAAATAATCATCCTTATCATCGTGAATAAAGGCTGATTTTTGCGCCAAAAGCACAGGCTGTCTGTATTTCAGACGGTCTTTTGATTTGGAAGATTGTGTTAACAAATATAAAACTATATCAATCGCTTGATTTTGAAAATATTTCTGATACATTTCCATTACAAAGCAAATAAATAAAACCCAAAAGGAACACAATCATGAATAAAACTTTATTGACAATGGGCACGCTGGCGGCATTGCTGTTGAGCGCGTGCGGCGGCCAAAACGACACCAAACCTGCTGAATCAGCACCGGCACCTGCCGCGACTTCGGAAGCACCTACGGGCAGTGCGAAAGCAGCGGTCGAAGAGCGTGAGCGCCTGATGGACATCTTTAAAGAATCTGCCGGCACCATGGGCAAAATGATTAAGGGCGAAACCGCTTACGATGCTGCGGCATTCCAATCGGCTGCCGATACTTTGGCGGAAAATGCCGACAAACCTTGGGTTCATTACACTGAAGAGAGTGCCAAAGAAGAATCCGGTGCCAAACCTGAAGTGTGGAGCAAGCCTGATCAATTTAAGCAAGAAGCCGACAAATTCATCGCGGCTGCGGCTGCGTTGAAAACCGCTGCTGCGGAAGGCAACTTGGATGCGGTGAAAAGACCGTTTGGCGATGTAGGTCAAAGCTGTAAATCTTGCCACGATTCTTTCCGTGTAGACGACTAATCGCTTAAAAACCACACAAAAGGCCGTCTGAAACAGAGTATCAAGCTGTTTCAGACGGCCTTTTTGTATGTGCAGCATCGTGTATCATGATGATGAAAATAAGACGCTGCTAATCAAAGATATGTGTATCATGATGATTTTTAATCACTTTAAAGGCCATCTGAATATCTAAAGCAAAACTGGTTGAATGGGATTGGATTTGATTTCTATGTTGATGAATTAGGTTTGCTGTTGAGTGTTAAAAATTTCATTATTTATGGTGGTTTTCTATGCTTGAAATTCATTTATAATCATTTGAAATTTGATAGGGCGATCGGTTTTGGCGTATTGAAAAAAAGCTGTTCAAATTTCCCTTTAAATTATATCTATATGATTTTAATTGGTAAAAATAGGTTTCATTTTATCAATTAGCTTTATATAATCCATGATTATCCAAGCTTTGGATAAACAAAATAAAAAATGAATTAAGAGGAACTACCATGAAAAAAAGTATCATCACCATCACTTTGCTGGGTTTGGCCGGTCATGCCGCTGCCGATGTCACCTTATACGGCGAAATCCGCAACAGCATCTCTGTTGAGATGCGTTAAAATCAAAGGCAGCAACGGCGTGACCGAAAAAGGCACCGGCACCACCATCAACGACCACTTATCCCGCATCGGCTTCAAAGGTAGTGAGAAACTGAGTGAAGACACCAAATTGATTTGGCAGATGGAGCAACGCGTTTCGACCGTCAGCCAATACGACGGCTGGGGTACGCGCGATTCGTTTATCGGCTTGGAAGGCGATTTTGGTAAAATCCGCGCCGGTTATCTGAGCAACCAATACAATGAAATGGTTGATTTGGACAAATGGATTTTCAACCGTGGCAGCGCCTTGGGTTTGAGCAGCTACAACCGTGAAGGCAAACGTGTGGTATCCGCACGCTACGACTCGCCGGTGTTTAACGGTTTCCAAGGCATCGTGCAATATGCGCCGCGCGACAACAAAAATCCGGGCGACCGTTACACTCACCAAGAAGCCGCACAAGATGAGTTGATGCTTGGCCTGAAATACAAGAGCGATAAAGCCTTTGCCAAATCGGCCTACAGCCATAAGAAAAACAACTATGCCGACGGCAATGGTAAGTTGAAAGACGGCTATATCGCCCGCATCGATGGCGGCCTGTATTTGGGTAATTTGGAAATCGGCGCCGGTGTGCAACATGCCAAAGGCAATGAAAGCGGCAATAAATACTTGAGCCTGTTGACCGGTAATCAAAAAACATTCGACGGCCAAGGCTTGTTTGCCGATAAAACCGAAGCCGTGAAAGTAACCGATGCCGCCATCGCTTTAACTTACCGCGCAGGCAACTGGCAGCCGCAATTGGTTTACGCGCATGGCTGGGCGGCAAAAGGCGTCAACAGCAAAGATATTTTGGTGGATAAATACGATCAAGTCGTGATTGGCGGCGATTACCACATGAGCAAGCGCACATCGATTCGCGGCCAAGCCGGTTATCTAGTGATGGGGGGATAAAACCCGTTTGAACGCGACCACTACCGGGAAAGTCGAGCATGGCGGCGCGCAAATCGCCTTGCACCATAAATTCTGATTGGTTTTAATAATGTTATAAAAAAGGCCGTCTGAAAATCGGGAATATAGATTTTCAGACGGCCTTTTGCTGGTGTTTCCAAGAAGGTAGTCAGTTTGATATAGGCAACAAAAAATCCCTTAGCTTTCACTAAGGGATTTTTTAAAATTTGGTTGCGGGAGCAGGATTCGAACCTACGACCTTCGGGTTATGAGCCCGACGAGCTACCATGCTGCTCCATCCCGCGTCTGAAGGTGTAACTATACGAGAATAGGGCGGAGGTGTCAAGCGTTTTTGCGAAAAAATATTTCAAGCCTTATTCGTGGCCATGATTTTCTTTAAACAGGCCGTCTGAAAAGCTGAAGCAAGTCACTTGGTTTGTTGGCGCTTTTCTGCTTTTTCAGACGGCCTTTGCTATAATTAGGCTTTATTTTTCTATGATATAAGCCGAACGCTACATGTCTCAAGCCACGTTTCAACCTGATTTGTCTCAAACCCTTTCTAAAGACCGCCATTTCCTGCGCCAAGCCTTGAATAACCCGAAGCGTTTTGGCGGTAAAGAGGTGGTGCAGCAAAAATACCAACAATCGCACCAGCGTTTTCTCAAGCGACAAGCCAAGCTGCCGAAGCCTGAATATGCGGGCAATCTGCCGGTGCATGAGCGTTTGGACGACATCAAAACCGCGATTCAAAACCATCAGGTCACCATCATTTGTGGCGAAACCGGTTCGGGTAAAACCACGCAGTTGCCTAAAATTTGTTTGGAGCTCGGCCGCGGTACGGCAGGCTTAATCGGCCATACCCAGCCGCGCCGTTTGGCTGCGCGTTCGGTGGCGGAGCGCATTGCTGAAGAATTGGGCAGCCCGATTGGCGAAACCGTCGGCTACAAAGTGCGTTTCAACGACAACACTTCGCGTGATGCCTATGTGAAGCTGATGACCGACGGTATTTTGCTGGCCGAAACGCAAACCGACCGCTTTCTCACCGCCTACGACACCATCATCATCGACGAAGCGCACGAGCGCAGTCTGAACATTGATTTCCTGCTCGGCTATCTCAAGCAACTGTTGCCGCGCCGCCCTGATTTGAAAGTCATCATCACTTCGGCCACGATTGATGCCGAGCGTTTTTCTAAGCATTTCAACGGCGCGCCGGTGCTGGAAGTAAGCGGCCGCACGTTTCCTGTGGAAATTCTGTATCGCCCGCTGCATCAAGCTGATGAAGACGAAGCTGAAATCGAGCTGACCGAGGCCATTGTCGATGCCGCCGATGAATTGGCGCGATACGGCGAAGGCGATATTTTGGTGTTTTTGCCGGGTGAACGCGAAATCCGCGAGGCCGCCGAAGCCTTGCGCAAATCACCGTTGCGCCGCAATGACGAAATCCTGCCGTTGTTTGCGCGCTTGTCCAACGCCGAGCAGCACAAAATTTTTCACCCGTCGGGCAGCAAGCGCCGCATCGTGTTGGCAACCAACGTGGCCGAAACTTCGCTCACCGTGCCGGGCATCAAATATGTCATCGATACCGGTTTGGCGCGGGTAAAACGCTATTCCGCGCGTGCCAAAGTCGAGCAGCTGCATGTAGAAAAAATCTCGCAAGCGGCAGCGCGCCAACGCTCAGGCCGATGCGGCCGTGTATCGGCTGGTGTGGCCGTGCGCCTGTATTCGGAAGAAGACTTCAACCAACGCCCCGCGTTTACCGACCCCGAAATCATCCGTAGCAATCTGGCGGCGGTGATTTTGCGCATGGCCGCGTTGAAGCTGGGCGATGTGGCCGCGTTTCCATTTCTTGAAGCGCCGGATCAGCGCTATATCAACGATGGTTTTCAGGTGTTGCTGGAGCTGGGTGCCGTCAATGAGCAAAATGAGCTGACCAAACTTGGCGAACAAATGGCGCGGCTGCCCATCGACCCGAAAATCAGCCGCATGTTGCTGGCGGCAAAAAAACACGATTGCGTGCAGGAAATGCTGGTGATTGTGTCGGCTTTGTCGATTCAAGATCCGCGCGAACGCCCTTTGGAAGCGCGTGATGCGGCGGCCAAGGCGCACGAGCGTTTTACCGACAAGCAATCCGATTTTCTGGCGTATCTGAATATTTGGGACAGCTTCCAGCGCGAGCGCGACAAAGGCTTATCCAACAAGCAGTTGGTGCAATGGTGTCGCCAATATTTTCTGTCGCACCTGCGTATGCGCGAGTGGCGTGAGTTGCACAAGCAACTGGCCGAAATCGCCATTGAAATGGGTTTAACCGATAAAGAACGTGCGTTCAGACGGCCTCCTGTACAAACGCATTTAAGGCCGTATGCGACCGAAGGAAGTCCCCGTGGGAAAAACAAAGCTGACCAAGATTTATCGGCGCAATTCAAACAAAAACAATTAGACAAAAAAGACCATCGCGCCAAAATCCGCGCGGCCAAAGAAGCCGGCTACGAGCAAATCCACCGCGCCTTGCTCACCGGCCTGATTGCCAATGTCGGCATGAAATCGCCCGACGGCCACGATTACACCGGCGCACGCGGCAGCCATTTTCATCTGTTCCCCGCTTCGGCTTTGTTCAAAAGCAAACCGAAATGGGTGATGGCTGCCGAGCTAACCGAAACCACGCGCCTGTATGCGCGCGATGTGGCCGAAATCAAGCCGGAATGGATTGAACAGGAAGCACCGCATTTGGTGCGCTACCATTATTTCGAGCCGCATTGGGAGCAAAAGCGCGGCGAAGTGGTGGCCAGCGAACGCGTGACCTTGTATGGCCTGACCGTCTTGCCACGCCGCCCGATTGCCTATGGCAAAGTCGCCCCCGAAGAAGCGCGTGAGATTTTTATTCGCGGCGCATTGGTAGCGCAGGAGACCGATTTAAAGGCGGATTTTTTCATTCACAACAAAAAACTGATTCGCGAAGTGACCGAGTTGGAACACAAATCGCGCAAGCAGGATGTGTTGGTGGATGATGAAGTGTTGTTTGAGTTTTACAACCAGCGTTTGCCTGAAATGTATGTGCCGTCTGAAAAATCATCATTGCCAAACGCGGCAACGGTGGGTTCACACCCACCCTACCCAAGGCCGTCTGAAAAAGAAGTAGGCCGGATACTTGTATCCGACAAAAAAACAGGCGAACCCAATAAATCAGAAGTAGGTCGATACTCGTATCCGACAAAAATTCAGACAAGCCCAACAAGTCGGATACGAGTATCCGACCTACACGGCCAGAAAAGCCTAAACCGCTGGCAGACATCCGCACCTTCCAAGCATGGCTTAAAACCGCTGAAGCCACTGAACCCAAGCTACTGTTTCTCAGTCGCGACGACTTGATGCAGCACGCCGCGGCACACATTACCGAAGAGCAGTTCCCCAAATTCTGGAAAACCGCCGACGGCAAATTCAAGCTGGCATACCGCTTCGAGCCAAACCACCCGCTTGACGGCGTCACCATGACCGTGCCACTGACCGTGCTCAATCGCCTTAACGCAGCCGAACTGGAATGGCTGGTGCCGGGTATGTTGCGCGAAAAATTGCAGCTGCTGATTAAAGCTCTGCCGAAACAAATCCGCCGCGTGTGCGTGCCGGTGCCGGAGTTTGTCACCAAGTTTTTAGAAAACGAACCAAACCGCAGCGAGCCGATTATTCCGCAGCTTGCCCACTTTATCGCCAAAACCGCCGGCGATATGCGCATTCTCGAGCAAATCAATCTGGACGAATGGGCATTGCACGCGTTGCCGGATTTCAATTATTTCAACTTGCGCGTGGTGGATGACGGCGGCCAAGAGTTGGCCAGCGGCCGCAAGCTGCACGAATTGCAACAGCAACTCGGCCAAGCGGCGGCGGTAACGTTCCGCGACAACACCCAAGAATTCGAGCGCGACGATGTGAAAACGTGGGACATCGGCAAGCTGCCCGAATCCATCAAATTCGCCCGCGGCAAGCAGCAGCTAACCGGCTATCTCGGTTTGCAAAAAGAGAAAAACGGCAACATCGCCCTGCGCCTGTTCGACACCGCCGAAGCCGCCGAACAAGCGCATCGCCAAGGCGTGATTGAATTGATGAAGCTGCAATTAAAAGAGCATGTGAAAGACCTGAATAAAGGCTTACCAGGCTTCACCCAAGCCGCCATGCTGTTGCGCCACATCAATGCCGATACCCTGCGGGAAGACCTTACCCAAGCCGTGTGCGATCGCGCCTTTATCGGCGATGATGATTTGCCGCGTGATGAAAAAGCGTTTAAAGAACAAATCAAACGCGCCCGCAGCCGCCTGCCTGCGGTAAAAGAAGCCGTCAGCCGCTACCTGCAGGAAGTGGCCGCTGCCTATGCCGAACTCAACAGCAAACTGGGCAAACATCCATTGAGCCATCTGCTGCGCCAACGCACCAACGCCTTGCTGGCCGAAGGCTTCGCCAGCCGCACCCCATGGCAGCAATGGCCGCGCCTGCCGATTTATCTCAAAGCCATGACCTTGCGAATGGACAAATACGGCAGCAATCCCGCACGCGACCAAGCGCGTGAAGCCGAGATTCAAGACTTAGAGCAAATGTGGCAGGATAAAGTCGATACCTTGATTAAACAGGGCTTGCCCGTGTCGTCTGAAATCGATGCGTTTAAATGGATGATTGAAGAATTGCGGGTGTCGCTGTTTGCACAAGAATTGAAAACGCCGTATCCCGTTTCTGTGAAACGCCTGTTGAAAGAATGGGCGCAATGGGCCTGACACCAAAGGCATGATTAAAGCCGCTCCGAGATTAGGAGCGGCTTTTTTGTTGTTGAAGGAAAGTGCTAGGAATGAAAACAATAATTTCAACAAAATATTCACCAGAGAATGTTTCAGACGGCCTTAAATCTAGAGCATAGAGTTTTTGCAAAGCTTCAAATCTAAATGTTCAAAATCAATCATGATGAAATAAAAAACAAGCCAAACTCATGTATTTCAAATTTTGGCATAGTAATTGCATGCGTAATGGGTAGAGATAGCTGTTAAGCTTTATGCTTGGGAGTTAAAAGTCAAGATATGCGGCTGCTTACCTTGATAATAGGTCAATTAATCTAATTGGCAATATTATCTTAGAGAAATATCAAGGTGATAAAATTTGGCGATATCTGACAAATTTTGTCATATTTTTTACTGTAATGTAAACGCTCAAAGCGGAGATTAAGCAATGAACAAAATTTATAAAGTGGTCTTTAATGAAGTGACCGGAACATGGAGTGCGGTAGCCGAAACTGCCAAATCAAAAGGGAAGAAGTCTAAATCTTCTGTTGTGGTCGTAGCAGCTGCTTTAGCATTAACAGCAGCTACGCCTGCAATGGCTGAGGGTTTGTCGGGAGGCGAGACCTCTCATGATGACTCGATTGCAATTATGACAGGCGCAAAGGCTGAGGGTAATCTAAGCGTTGCCATTGGTAAGAATGCTAAAACGTATGGCGAGAAAAACGAGGAAGGTACGATTAATGGACAAAACGTTGCTATTGGTGCAGGATCACAGGCAGTAAATGGCGGTGTGAGTATCGGCTATGAAGCCACCAGCCTGAAAGCTGATGATACACCAGGTGTTAATGGTCAGTCTGTAGCTATCGGTTATTCTACTAAAGCACGCGGCGACCAATCGGTAGCTGTAGGTGCAAATACAGTATCTCAAGGTAATTCGTCAGTTGCCATCGGTGGTGATGACTTAGATGCTGTTGCTTCTACAACTAAACCTAAATGGGATGAAAAGAACATTACTGCAGAACAAGCGAAGACACGCAATAATACCGAAGCAGCAAGAAAATATAACGAAATTACCGGTGATATTTTAGTCCACTATGAAAACGTTGATGCAGATAACAAAAAAAGTCCTGATGCGCCTTTGCGCTATCAACCCACTACTACCGGCGAAGGCGCTGTGGCAGTAGGTGTGCAAGCAACAGCAGCTGATTTGGCTACTTCATTTGGTACGCGTACCGTTGCTTCTGGTATCGCTTCTGTGTCATTAGGCGTGGGTTCTACTGCAACCAAGGATGGTTCATTTGCGGCAGCAGCCGGTGCGAAATCGACCGGTGTATCTTCTGTTGCATTGGGTGCGGCATCTAAAGCAGAAAGTGATTCAGCAATCGCTGTGGGTAATGAGGCGAGTGCAACAGGCTTAGCTTCTACTGCAATTGGTCAAGGCGCTGTTGCAAGTGGTGCAAGTTCTGAAGAACAAAAAGATGGTGCTGCTACAGCAGTGGGTCGCCGGGCAAAAGCGACAGGTGACAGCAGCACTGCTTTAGGTTCTGAAGCAGAAGCTTCTGCAAAAAATACTGTAGCCATCGGTGCCGCGGCGAAAGCAACAAAGGCAGATGCAGTTGCAGTTGGTTTGCAGGCTGAAGCAAGTGGTGAACAAGCGATTGCATTAGGACGTTCGAGCAATGTAAGCGGTCAACACTCGGGTGCTTTTGGTAGTGCGAATAATGTTGCTAATGCCAATACTTATGTTTTGGGTAACAGCGTGACTACTACTCAAGACAATAGCGTAGTATTGGGTAATGCCTCTGCCGACCGTGCTGCTACTGCGGAAACTCAAGCAACTGTAGGTAAAATTACTTACAGTGGTTTTGCTGGTGTTGGTTCTCCAGCAAATGGTGTGGTATCTGTTGGTAGGGCAGGTGCAGGGCGTCAAATCATCAATGTTGCAGCAGGTAATGTTTCTGCTGTCTCGACAGACGCAATCAATGGTTCACAGTTATACGCTACCCAAGGTGTTATCAATAATGTTGCCAACTCAGTAGCTAATGTACTGAATCCAAAAAGTTCTAATGTAGATAAAGACGGTAAAGTAACCGCTAACTTTACTGTTAATGGCAATACGTATAACAATGTCCAAGAAGCATTGGCAAATGTTGATACTGATACCGTAACTGTTGTGCAGTCTGAAGATAAATCTGTCACTGTTACTAAGAAAGCGAATGATAAAGACGGTAATGCTGTTTACGATGTTGCAGTAGCAAAAGCGACATTGACGCCAAAAGGCGATGGTACAGTTACAAATACCAATCCTAAAGACAATAAGAATAGCTTTGTTACCGGTGATGATGTTGCCAATGCCATTAATAAGTCTGGCTTTAAACTGACTACCAGCAAGTCTGACGGTGAAGTTGAAGGTACAACAGAAGAGCTGGTGAATCCAGGCGATACTGTAACCATCGATGCCGGTAAGAACATTAAGCTGACCCAAGCTAATGGTAAAGTTACCGTTGCTACGACTGATGATGTTGCCTTTGAAAACGTTACCGCAAAGACGGTTAATGTGGGTGGCAATACAGTAACTGGTGATCAGATTACTGTTAATGGTAGCCCTGTAACCAATATCAATGAAGCCATTAACAAAACAGCTGAACAGGCATTTAAGCCATTGACCTTTGCTGGCGATACTGGTAACAACTTTGATCGCAAACTGGGTACGACAGTTAACGTTAAAGGCGGTGCTACTGGTGAGCTTTCAGACGGCAATATCGCTGTTGAATCTAATGGTTCTGATACCTTGACAGTTAAATTGGCTAAAGATCTAAAAGATATTAATAGTATCGTTGTGAATGAAGGTCCTACTATTAATAATAATGGTATCGACATGAAAAATGATTCGATTACCAATCTGAAAGATAATCTGCCTACTGACGGTTCACCGACTAACCAGACTAAGCCTGCTGATGCAAATGGTAATAATGCAGCAACAGTAAATGATGTGTTGAATGCCGGTTGGAATGTTCAAGGTAACGGCAAAGCCAAAGACTTTGTTAAACCTTATGACACAGTAAACTTCGTTAACGGTCAAGGTACAACAGCAGTTGTAACAACTGATGCTGAAGGTAAGAAAACAGATGTTACGTTCAATGTGAATGTAGACAACAAGACCACAGAGTACACATATGTGTCAGAGAATGGTGATACCGTTTACAAACACACTGATGGTAACTATTACACCCAGCCAAATGGTAAAGGTAATAAAGTTGACACTCCTGTAACAACTCAAGTTTCAGCGAAGACTGGTACTATCCAGTACAACGACGGTGATGACAGCAATACCAATAACACCTCGGCAGTTGATAAAGGTAAAGTTGCACCTAAAGCAGGTGATGAAGACAAGGTTACAACAGTACAAAACGTTGCTGATGCGATCAATGCTTCAGGCTTTACGTTAAAAACATCAGCAGTAGAAGGCGGCACCAAAGATGCATCTTCAACTGATGAAGAAGTGATTAACCCAGGTAAAGTGGTTGAAATGGTTGCAGGTAAGAACTTAACTGTGAAGCAAGAAGCTAATGGTAAAGTGACTTATTCAACCAAAGACCAAATGGTATTAGGTGAGAAAGGTGAGCCAGGTGAAAACGGCGAAGACGGAAAACCAGGTGTTGACGGCTCATTAGCTGTAAACGGTAAAGACGGCTCAGCTGTTGTCATTAACGGTAAAGACGGCTCTATCGGTCTGAAAGGTGCTGATGGTAAAGACGGTCTAAGCCTGACTCCAAAAGCTATCGTGTTCAACGGTGTTGACGGTAAAGACGGTCAAGTCAGCATGAACTTTGAAAAAGCTGCACCTGCATTAGACGGTAAAGACGGTCAAAACGGTGCTGACGGTCAAACGCGCATTGTTTACACCAAGCCAAATGGTAGCAAAGAAGAAGTTGCGACCATGAATGATGGTTTGAAGTTTGGTGCAAATGCTGGTGATAACCACGAAGCTAAACTAAATTCTTTGGTTGATATCAAAGGTGCTGATGCTAATACGAATTGGGATAAGTTCGACAAAGGTCAAAACATCATGACTCAAGTGGAGTCTGATGGTGAAGGCAATGGTCGTATTACTATCGGTTTAGCAAAAGACCTGAAAGACATTGACAGCATTACTGTTAACAATGGTCCTACCATCAACGGTGACGGCATCAACATGAATGGTGACAAGATTACCAATGTTGGTCCTGGTACAGATGATGGCGATGCGGTTAATGTTAAACAGTTGAAAGCGTCACGTACTACCGTGACATCTAGCGACAACAGCATCAGCGTAGTTGACACCAATGACGGTAAAGGCGACAACTTCGCTTACGACATCAAAGTCAACAACCAAGCTGTTGTAGAGAATGCCCAATTGCCGGTGGTTTACACCAACAAAGAAGGTGACAAGGTTTACTTGGTAACCGACGCAGATGGTAACAAGACCTTCAATACTAAGCCGGATGGAAGTGGCGATGCTGTCGACAACGGTGATATCATCGCTTCGATGAACAACGCTGCTGGTGATACAACTAAACCAACAACATTGTCTAACGTCGCAAGTAATCTACCAGCGACTTACAATACCAATGTTTACAATACTGAAGGCAAGCCTGTAACAACAGAACAGAAATTGCCTGAAGGTGATAACAAGGTAAATGTAAACAACGCAGCCACTGTAGGCGACGTGTTGAACGCTGGTTGGAATGTTCAAGGTAACGGCAAAGCCAAAGACTTCGTTAAACCTTACGATACCGTAAACTTCGTTGATGGCAAAGGCACAACAGCTGTTGTAACAACCGATGCTAAAGGCGAGAAAACGGATGTAACCTTCAATGTTGACGCGGGTAACATCACCAACAACACCAACGGTACGGTAACAGGTCCTGTGACTGAAGAGCTGACCAAAGCATTGGAAGAAGCAAAAGCAGACCAAGCTAAGCTGCCTGACACTGCGTCTGAAGCTGATAAGAAAGCTGCTCAAGACAAAGTAGATGCTGCACAAAATGCGGTGAACAAAGCGGGTGACCAAGTTGCTACTGCGCAAAACGTTGCTGATGCAATCAACAACGCTGGTTTCAATACCAAAGGTAAAGATGCTGATGGCAATGAAGTATCTGCACAAATCAACCCAGGCGACAATGTTGCTTATGTTGACGGTAAAGGTACCAAAGCCAACGTTAAAGTAGAAACTACAGACGGCGTTGATAACGTTGAAGTCACTTATGACGTAAACGGTAAAGACGGTAACGGCACGACCTTCGTAACTAACGAAGACGGTTCTATCCAAGTTAACGTTGACGCTGGTAACATCACCAACAACGAAGACGGTTCTGTAACCGGTCCTGTGACTGCAGATGCGAAGAAAGCACTTGAAGATGCGAAGAAAGCATTAGCAGATTTACCTGCAGATGCTTCAGACGCAGATAAGCAAGCAGCTCAAAAAGCAGTTGATGATGTACAAAATGTAGTTAATAAGGCAGGTAACCAAGTTGCTACTGCGCAAAACGTTGCTGATGCAATCAACAACTCTGGCTTTACGTTAAAAACATCAGCAGTAGAAGGTGGTGAGAAAGATAAATCTTCAGCTGGTGAGGAAGTGATTAACCCAGGTAAAACGGTTGAAATGGTTGCCGGTAAGAACTTAACTGTGAAGCAAGAAGCTGACGGTAAAGTGACTTATTCGACCAAAGACAAAGTTGAGTTCACTAAAGTTACAGCCGGTGATACCGTGATGGATAATAAAGGCATTACCATCAACAATGGTGCAGCAGGCAACCGGGTGACCTTGACTAAAGACGGTCTGAATAACGGTGGCAACCGCATCACTAACGTTGCCCCTGGTGTGGATGATACCGACGCAGTCAATGTCAGCCAGTTGAAAGCTTCAAATGCCAATGTTCACAACCGCATTGACGGCGTGGAAAGCAACGCCAATGCCGGTGTGGCGCAAGCCATGGCAACTGCCGGCCTGCCGCAAGCTTACTTGCCAGGTAAGAGCATGATGGCCATCGGCGGTGGTGTGTACCGTGGCGAAACTGGTTACGCAATCGGCTTCTCGAGCATTTCCGACGGTGGTAACTGGATCGTGAAAGGTACGGCTTCCGGCAACTCTCGCGGTAATTACGGTGCCACTGCTGCTGTAGGTTATCAGTGGTAATCCGATAATCAAACATTTCAGATGGCCTGAAGGCTAGGCCGTCTGAAAACGGTTTGATATAAAAAGACGGCTTTTATGCCGTCTTTTTTTTGCGTGTATAAATAGGATGAGACCTTTGCAAAACCCCAGATTTGAGTGCAGTTCGAAGTTATAGCAGCGCAGAAAGCGCAGACATATCACAAAGATAGGCAAGCTTTCGAGCAGCGCATAACGAAGAAATGTGCCAAAGATGGGGAGTTTGAAAAGGTCTCAGGATGAGCTTGCCGTAAAACAAACATCTTGTGGCTTTTCCATATTTCAAATGCCGTCTGAAATTTTTTCAGACGGCATTTTTGTATTTTCCTGCATTTCTATGTTTAAATGCGCATATTCGTCTTATAAAATAATCACGCCCAATCTCAATCACACATCAAAGGAAGTTTCTATGTCTGCCGCTTTGTCCAATCGCTTTTATTCGCTGTTTGCGTCGGTGTTTTTTCTATTTGCCGGTTTCGGTTTGTTTCTGAACTCGGCGGGTGTGAAGCTGGCGGAAATGGGGGTGAATAATATCGTCATCGGTGCGCTGAATGCGGCATTTTTTGCCGGCGCATCATTGAGCGCGGTGGCGGGGCATCGGATTGTGTCGGGGGTGGGGCATATCCGCAGCTTTAGTGTGTTTGGGGCGGTGTTCGCAATGGCCTCACTCACGCACTTGATGACGGAAAATCTGACTGCGTGGGGCGTGTTGCGTGTGGTGTTGGGTTTTTGCTATTTCAGTATGCTGATGATTGCGGAAAGTTGGTTTGCCGAGCAGAGCGCGCAGGAAAAGCGGGCGCGGGTGTTAGCAGTTTATAATTTGGTGTATTACTTTGCGTTTACGCTGGGTATTTTGCTGTTGAGCTTTGATTCGTCGAGCGACAACGTGTTTGTGCTGGGCACGCTGCTGGTGATGACGGCGATGTTGCCGGTGTCACTGACCAAGATGAAAGCACCGCAGGTGCCGCCGCGTCAGAAGATTAATGTGCCACGCGTGTTGGCGATTGCACCATTAGCTTTTGTGACTGCATTTTTGGCGGGTGTGTTGGTGAACGGGTTGTTTACCATGGCTTCGGTGTTTTTGTTGCAGCAGGCATTTAGTTTGCAACAGATTTCTGCATTTTTAACATCGGCGATGGTGGGCGGTTTTGTGGTGCAGTTGCCGCTGGCTCGCTTGTCGGACAAATTCGGCCGCCGCAATGCGATTTTGGGCTGTTCGGCTTTGGCTTGCGTGGCGGCCTTAACTGGTTTGGTAGCGATGGCGATGCAGTTGGCCACGCCTATGCTGCATAACGCGGTGGCGTTTGTGTTCGGTTGTGGTTTATTTGGTTTGTATGCCTTAAGCATTGCGCGGGCGAATGACCAATTGCCGAATAATATGAACACAGTAGAAGTGAGCCGCAGCCTGCTGTTTTGCTATGGATTGGGTTCACTGACTGCACCGTTGTTAATCGGTGTGGTGATGGATTATGCACCGCACTTGGGCTTTTACGCGCTGTATGTCTTGGCAGCGGGCGGTTTGGCAATATTTGCATGGAAACAGAATGTGGTGCCGGAAGAAGAGCGCAGCGTGTTTGTGAACGTATCGGGCAATACCGGCGCGATGGCGGCGGATTTGGATCCGCGCAACAATGAAGAAGACGATGATTTCGATGAAGTGGTGGCGCAGGCGCATGTGGATAATTTGGACAATATCGATATGCCGTCTGAAAGCGAGCCTGCCGATAAAGCGGATATGATGGAAGCGGAATCAGCGAATCAGGTGCAGGCAGAACAACCGACTGCCGAGCCGCCGCTTGAGTCAACCAATTCGGAAACACTTGAAACGGATAAACAGAACCAAGACAAACCGCTTTAACCCAAAGGCCGTCTGAAAATATTTCAGACGGCATGAGACCTTTGCAAAACTCTTTCAAAAGCCGGTGAACATCAAATCGACGTCATTCCCGCGCAGGCGGGAATCCATTTTCGAGTATGGCAAGCTATTGAATAAAATAGGTTCCTTAGATTTTTAAATGGATTCCCGCCTGCGCGGGAATGACGGCCTTTTGGGTTTTACTGGTGATTTATGAGGTTTTGCAAAGATCTCAGCCCATGTATTGGTTACAATATCGCTTTTCCAGATTGCACAAGTTTTCGGTGATGAGCACTGAAACAGAAAGTATGCCATGACCTTATTGTTATCAGCCGGTGTCGATGAAGCCGGGCGCGGCCCGTTGGTCGGCAGCGTATTTGCCGCGGCGGTGATTTTACCTGAGCATTATGATTTGCCCAAATTGACCGACTCGAAAAAACTCAGTGAAAAGCGGCGCGATGAGTTGGCGGCAATGATTAAAGCGCAGGCCGTGGCGTGGTGTGTGGCGAGCGCTAATCCACGCGAGATTCATGAGCTTAATATTCTGCATGCGACCATGTTGGCGATGACACGGGCGGTGCAGGGCTTGGCGGTGCAGCCGGAAAAAGTGTGGATAGACGGCAACCGCGTGCCGAAAGACTTGGGTATTGAGGCCGAGGCGGTGGTAAAAGGCGACAGCAAAATCATGGCGATTTCGGCCGCTTCGGTGCTGGCGAAAACCGCGCGTGATGCCGAAATGTATGCGCTGGCCGAACGCTATCCGCAATATGGTTTTGATAAACACAAAGGCTACGGCACAGCGCAACATTTGGCTGCTCTGCAACAATTCGGCGTGTTGCCCGAACACCGCGAAGATTTTGCGCCGGTGAGGGCATTGTTGGCGCAGGGAAGGTTGTTTGAATAGGAAATTGGTAAAAACAAGGCCGTCTGAAAACAGAAGTTTCAGACGGTTTGGTTTTTATCGGCCGCATGGAAATACTGCAAAAATTATCCCATAGCGTTCAGACGGCCTTTCTGCCCAATAAATACACCACCGAGCTCATGCCGACATGGCGGTTGCCTTCGTTTAATTCGTGGTCGCGGTGTTCGGCAATCAGCCATTCTAAGCCATCGAGCGCGGCCTGCATTTCTTCCAATGTGCCGAGCATGGCGGGGTCGGACGGGCCGCCGGTGCCGTTGGCAATTTGGTTGGGGTGGTAAAACACGCCGGCAAACAAGCCGTTGGGTTTCAGCGCGGCGATGATGCGCTGCGAAAAGCGGCTGCGGTCGGGTTCGGTAAAGTGACAGAACACGCTGGTAATCACATCATGGCTTTGCGGCGGCAAATCCAAGCCCAGTAAATCGGCTTGGCGTAAACTGATATTTACACCGCGTTCGGCAGCGAGTTTGGCGGCTTTTTCAAGGCCGACGGCGGATAAATCCACGCCTTCGGTGTCTAAACCGCATTCAGCCAAAAACACGGCATTGCGGCCTTCGCCGGTGGCTAAATCCAAAGCATTACCTGATGATGGCAAATATGGACGGATGCGGCGGATAAATTCGTTCGGCTCGGTGCCGAATACATACTCTTCGCCAAGATAGCGCTGATCCCAAGGGCTGCTCATGCGGATTCCTTTTCTCGTTTGGCTTTCAGACAGCTATCAAAACAACAGGCCGTCTGAAAAATATAGCTTCAGACGGCCTTATCATATAATAAAATTCAAATGTGTTCAATTTGTAGGCAAATGCTTATGCCTTCACACGCGCCAGCAATTCATCGGCTAACGCCAAATAAGCTTGTGCGCCTTTGGCCGCAGCATCATAAGCCAGCGCCGGCATACCGTGGCTCGGGGCTTCGGCCAAACGAATATTGCGTGGAATGGTGGTTTCAAACATCAAATCGCCAAAATGCTGCTGCAATTGTTTGCTTACTTCTACTACTAAGCGGCTGCGGCCGTCGTACATGGTACGCACGATGCCGGTTACGTTCAGATTAGGATTGATGGCTTGGCGGATTTTGCGCACGGTGGCAATCAAATCAGAAATGCCTTCCAGCGCGTAGTATTCGCATAACATCGGCACAATCACACCATTGGCCGCCACCAAGCCGTTGAGCGTGAGCAGGGTGAGTGATGGCGGACAATCAATCAGCACAAAATCATAGTCGTTTTCCACCACTTGCAAGGCGTTTTTCAGGCGCAGCTCGCGGGCGATTTCTTGCACCAATTCGATTTCGGCACCGGCCAAAGCGCGGTTGGCACCCAATACATCATAGCCGCCGCTCTCGCTTTTTACCACGGCCGTCTGAATGTCGGCATCGCCCAACACCACTTGATACACGCCTTGCTCCAAGCTGGCCTTGTCAATGCCGCTGCCGGTGGTGGCGTTGCCTTGCGGGTCAAGGTCGATCACCAAGACGCGCTGGTCGCGCTTGGCCAAGGAAGCCGCCAGATTGACGGTGGTGGTGGTTTTGCCGACGCCGCCTTTTTGGTTGGCGATGGCGATGATTTTTGCGCTCATGTGCTTTGCCGATAGTTAAGAGTATGATGGCTGGAATTGTACCGTTATTTGCGGCAAATGGGTATCACAAGGCCGTCTGAAAGTGATAGATTTTCAGACGGCCTGAGACCTTCGCAAGGGTCTCGGCCTTATGCGGCATTTATTTCTTGCGCATAATCACCATATGTCGCTCGGCATTTAGTTGCGGCACATGCATTTCTTCCACTTTTTCCACGGTCACAAAATTCGGCAAGCGGTCGATTTCTTCTTGCGGGAACACGCCTTTCATGGCCGCCCAGTAGCCGCCGTCTTTCAGCAGCTGCTCCGTCCAGTTAACAAAATCGGCCAGTTCGGCAAAGGCGCGGCTGGTGATCACATCGGCTTGAAAATCTTGTACCGCTTCAACGCGGCCACTGACCACGCGCACATTACTCAAGCCGAGTTCAATCACGGCTTGCTGCAAAAACGAGGTTTTTTTGGTGTTGGCATCGAGTAGGGTAATCTGCAAATCGGGGCGGCAGATGGCAGTTGGGATGCCGGGCTGGCCGCCGCCGGAGCCGACATCGAGCATGGTTTGCGCACCTTCGATATAAGGCAGCAGGGTTAAGCTGTCGAGCAGGTGGTGGCTGATCATCAGCGATTCATCGCGCAGGGCGGTGAGGTTGTAGGTTTTGTTCCATTTTTTGAGCAGCTCGACGTATTCGATGAGCTTGTGTTGTTGGGCTTCAGTCAGGTTCAAGCCCATTTCGGCGAGGCCGTTTTGCAGTTGCTGGGTGTGGTTCATGGCGGTTTCCGAGTTAATCATGGCGGGTCATCCGCCCAGACGATATGGTAACGGAAAATGAGGCCGTCTGAACATTTTCGGCACAAAAAAACAGGCGAAAAGCAGGCGTGGATACATGAAAGTATCGGCGCTGCATTTCGCCTGTGAGGGAATAAGCGGTTGAATTACGAGCCGTATTGTTCCCACGGTGCGCGCAAGCTGTTGGAACGTGGCGAACGCACCGGCATTTGGCGGTTTTGCGTATTCGATTGTCGATTCAGCAAGCGCGATTCGTTGCTGCGGTAAATGCGCTGTTGCTGATTGGCTGTGCGTTGCTGATGGACATGTTCACGCACTTGCTGGCTGCGACGCTGTTGTTCCATGCGGTCGCGCGTCAAAATGCTGCGGTTGCGCGAATCTTCGACACGCTGTTGCAATTGGCGGTTGTGGACGCGTTGTTGTTCCAAGCGGTTTTCCAGCATACGGTTTTGCTCGCGTTGGCGGTAAACACGGTCGGACAACACACGGTTTTGCTGATGCATGCGTGCTTCCAGCGGATAGCGGCGGCGGTAGTCGCTCATGCTGTCGATGCGGCGAACGTGGGTATTGTAGGCCGGACGATACGAGCGCGGCATGCGGTTATAACGCTTGTCATAATAATAGCCGTCGTCGAGGCTGTAATACAGCAAAGAAGCGACCGTGCCGACGGTGGCGGTGGTGGCAATGGCATTCACGGCGGGGTCGTCTGAAACCACGCAGCCACTTAAGCCGACAGCGGCAGTGATGCCGATTACGCCTATGCCGACGAAGCGTTTGACAGTTTTAGTCATCATGTTGAGTGTCCTAAAGATTAATCGGATGATGTCAGGCTGTACTTTAAGCCCGCTGCTTGTTAGATTACACACAGGATATGCAAAACTTGCGTTTTACTCGATTAAGATATTCAAAGGCCGTCTGAAAAAGGAAAGATGATGAATGCGAAAACTGTTTTGGATTTTTGGTTTGATGAGGCAAACGAAGCGTGTTGGTTTGCCAAAAGCGATGATTTTGATGCCGAAATCCGCCGTCGATTTATGAGTGTATGGCAACAGGCAGCGCGTGGCGAACTGTCCGCTTGGCGCGCCACTTTGCGCGGGCGCTTGGCCGAAATCATCGTATTGGATCAGTTTTCGCGCAATTTGTGGCGCGACCATGCGAATGCGTTTGCCCAAGACAATATGGCGTTGGTGTTGGCGCAAGAAGCGGTGCAACACGCCGATTTTGCCGATTTGAATCAGGCCGAGCGCAATTTTATGCTGATGCCTTTTATGCACAGCGAAAGCCAAGCAGTACATGAGCAGGCCTTGCCGCTGTTTGAACGCCATGCCGATGCCGTGACCTTGGATTTTGAGCAGCGACACAAAGCCATCATCGCCCGCTTCGGCCGCTATCCGCACCGAAATGAAGTGTTGGGGCGGGACAGCACGGCGGAAGAAAAAGAATTTTTAACCCAGCCGGGCTCGTCGTTTTAGCAAGGTTTTATGCCGTCTGAAAGCGGATGAATTAAGAGATGCCAAAGGCCGTTTGAAATGTTTCAGACGGTCTTACATTCGCATTTCAAGTGCAACGCTCAAATGCCATTGGCAAGGGCTGCTGAAAACAGATCACCCGGTGTCTCATAGTCCAATGTCTTTCTCGGTCGGCGG
>NZ_PDBT02000044.1:0-20780 GCF_002551535.2 Neisseria sp. N95_16 | reverse complement strand
CCGCCGACCGAGAAAGACATTGGACTATGAGACACCGGGTGATCTGTTTTCAGCAGCCCTTGCCAATGGCATTTGAGCGTTGCACTTGAAATGCGAATGTAAGGCCGTCTGAAACCCAAAAACTTTCAGACGGCCTTTTGTCTTTTCAATCAATAAGTTTTACAATATGCGCCGAACCAAAAACATCAAACGCAAAGGACACAAACATGGCACAATTTTTCGCCATCCACCCCGATAATCCGCAAGACCGCCTGATTAAGCAAGCCGCCGACATCGTGCGCAACGGCGGCGTGATTGTTTACCCCACCGATTCCTGCTATGCGTTGGGTTGCCAACTCGGCGACAAAAACGCGATGGAAAAAATCCTGCAAATCCGCAAAATCGACCAAAAACACCACCTGACCTTGATGTGCGGTGATTTGAGCGAATTGGGCACATACGCCAAAGTGGACAACAGCCAGTTCCGCCAGCTCAAAGCCGCCACGCCGGGCAGCTACACTTTTATTTTGGAAGCCACTAAAGAAGTGCCCAACCGCACCATGCACCCAAAACGCAAAACCATCGGCCTGCGCGTACCCGACAACAAAATCGCCTTGGCCTTGTTGCAAGAATTGGGCGAACCTTTGTTGAGCTGCACTTTAATGCTGCCCGAAGACGACGAATCGCTGACCGACCCCTACGAAATCCGCGACCGCTTGGAACACAGTGTTGATTTGGTGATTGACGGCGGCTGGTGCGGCACCGAGCCAACCACCGTGATTGACATGACCGACGGTACCGAATTAATTCGTGAGGGCAAGGGGGACAAAGGCTTATTTGGTTTGTAAAAAATGATAATGAAGGCTGTCTGAAAACCACGTAAATGTTTCAGACGGCCTCCTTAAAAATGTAGGTACGGTTAGCCGCCAAAGCGGCGTAACCGTACGCAAGCCTAATGCTTTTTCGGTGACTTATTCGTACGGTTACGCCGCTTTAGGCGGCTAACCGTACCTACGAGATGGTTAATGTTGTAACGATTTAACCGTGCAAGTCCTAAACAATCAGACGGCGTGACACATAAAATCGTTAAGATGAAAGGAAGCTCATGAAAACCTTAGGCATTATCGGCGGTATGTCGCCTGAAAGCACAGCGATTTACTATCAGGAAATCAACCGCTTGGTGAATCAGAAAGCAGGTGGCAACCATTCCGCGCCGATGGTGATGCTGAGTGTTGATTTTGAAGAAATCGTGCAGCGCCAGAAAAGCGTTGCATGGCAGGAAACGGGGAAAATACTGGCTGAAGCGGCGGTTAAACTGGAAAGCATTGGCGCACAAGGGATTTTGTTGGCAACCAATACCATGCACAAAAATGCGGCTGAAATTCAGACGGCGGTGCAAATACCGTTTCTACATATACTCGATGCTACGGTTGCGGCGATTAAGGCACAAGGCATCAAAAAGGTAGGCGTTCTGGGAACGGCATTTACCATGCAGGATGCATTTTATAAAGATGGCCTCAAGCAGCGCGGCATCGAGATGGTGGTTCCTGACGAGCAGGCACAGGCGGAAGTTCACCGCATTATTTTTGAAGAATTGTGCTTGGGTAAAATCCTGCCTGAAAGCCGTGATTTTTATTTGGATACGGTGCAATATTTGGCTGGACAGGGAGCGGAAGGTGTGATTTTAGGTTGCACCGAAATTGGTCTGTTGATTCAAGAAGGCGACCATGCGCTGCCGTTTTTCGATACGGCGGCGTTGCATGCGCAGGCAGCGGCAGATTTTGTGTTGAGGGGGTAACTCAAAACATTGATTCATATTTAAAAATTAGTAGGTACGGTTAGCTTTGCCCAAGCAAAGCGTAACCGTACAAACTGAAAATGTTTATGGGATAAGTTTTCATGCCGCATTCTATGCTAAGAGTTTGACGGTACATCAATTGATGTCGTCTGAAAGTTTTGAACATCCGTACGGTTACGCCGCTTTAAGCGGCGTAACCCTACCGACATCTACAGGCTATAGTGGGTGTGATTTGAAAAGAAAGGTGGAATTTGGGCTATTTGGAGCCGGTGACCCGCCGTATGATCGGTGAGATAGCGCAATGGGGCGGCAACTGCGGCTCGGCGGTAAGTGAAAGCGGTAAGGTATTTGAATTCACGCGCGGGCATATCCGCTCTATTCCGCATGTTTTTGAAGCCGGTCTCAGGGTGGAAATTTTTGCAGATTATGACGAAACCGGAACCCTCCGTTCGTTTGTACTCCGCCCTGTTCCACGCCATGGTGTTGACACGCTTGCCCTAAAGGGGCAACAAATGACGATGCCGGCGAAAAAAAACCAAGCGGCTGCGCAACCGGTTTGCCGCTATTGCGTTGTTTTCGGGTGTTGCCGTGTTGGCTGCAGCTTGGTTTTGGCTGGCTGCCAATCAAAATCGCGCGAGCTTGCCGGCTTTTATTTTGCAGCTGGTAACCAGTTTTACTTTCATTCACGGCATGAACCTTTTGTTCAAATCGCGCAGGGTTTATGCGCCGGATTGTTGTTTGGCGGTTATTGCAGACCAAGCCATGATGGTGTGTGCGGCAGCGGTGGATTGGCCGACCAAAAACAGATTCGGCAGATTGATTCATCATGAAGGCGATAGATACGACGGCCTTGAAACGACGGCGGTGTTTGATTGGTACGGCATTCAAAATATCCGCCTCAATCAAAAAAGGGGCAAGGAGATATTATGGATTGATGTCTCCCCCGAACATGTTTATTTCAGCCATCATGGCGGCACCAACCTCGACGGACAAGGTTGGGACAACTGTGTGATTGCCCTGCGCTTAGATTTGTTTGCACAGCAAGAGCGGCAGAATTTATTGTGTATGCTGAAGAAGAAAACCGTTGTTTCAGTCGTCTGAAAAATCAGTCGGGCATTCAGACGGTATTCCGACTCTCTTTGCATCACCTTGAATCCCCACTTTATGCCCACATCTGCAAAATCTGTTATATTCTTGACTATTTGGCGGTTCAGACGGCCTTGATATTAGAAAAGTTGTTTCCCGCAAACAGCTTTCTGCGGAGCGAAAAACCATGTTTCAGAATTTTGATTTAGGTATTTTTTTACTGGCGGTGCTGCCGATGTTGCTGGCGATTACGGTACACGAAGCGGCGCACGGCTATGCGGCGCGTTATTGGGGCGACCCTACCGCCGAACAGATGGGCAGGCTGACGCTGAATCCGTTGGCGCATATTGACCCGATTGGCACGGTGGTGGTGCCAGCGGTGTTGCTTTTTACCACCGGTTTTATGTTTGGCTGGGCGAAACCGGTACCGGTGATTCCGCGCAATTTCCGCGATGCACGCTTGGGGATGCGTACGGTGGCGATTGCCGGGCCGTTGTCGAATCTGGTGATGGCGTTTGGCTGGGGATTGGCAGCGGTGTATGCGCCTGAATCGTATCAATTTCCGATGTCAAAAATGGCGCAATTCGGTATTTCGATTAATGCGGTGCTGTTCGTGCTGAACATGCTACCGGTGCCGCCTTTGGATGGTGGTCGCTTCGTGGACAGTTTCTTACCGGCGAAGCAATCCATGCAATACCGCAAGATTGAGCCTTACGGTACTTGGATTATTCTGCTTTTGCTGATGACCGGCGTGTTGTGGACGGTAATCGAGCCGATGGTGAACTTGATTATGTCGTTGGTGGCAGGATCTGTTGGATTAATTATTTAAAAACTGAGGCCATCTGAAGATTCAGACGGCCTTGTTGTATGTGGATTGGTAGATTATCCTAAAAATCGAGGCTGATTTGTTCGGCGTTGGATCCATCGACAGGGGCGAGTAAATCCAGTTTGCGGTTGCGGATTTTGTTTTTGCGCATACTCAACAGGCGCATGACTTGGTGTTTTTGCTCATCGCTCATCTGCTGCCAATAGAGCCGCTCTTCACGACTGCGCAAGCAGCCCTTGCAATAGCCTTTGGCATTGGCTTCGCATACGCCGATACACGGGCTGGGAATGGTGAAGAAGTCGGGCTGTTGCATGGTGGGGAAAATGTCATTTTTCTGTCATGGTAGGCGGTTATTGATGTAAAGTCAATGAGATACGGAGAAGGCCGTCTGAAAGCAGAATATGTTTCAGACGGCCTTGTCATGAAGCAAAACATTTTACACGGTTTGCGAATATTTCGCCGTGGTTTCTTTATGGCGCAAGTGGTAGTCGAATACCATGGCAATATTGCGAATCAGGAAACGGCCTTTCGGGGTCACAGTCAGACCGTGCGGCTTCAAGCGCAGCAAGCCGAGTTCGGCCAGATTCTGCAAGTCGGCCAATTCATCGGCAAAATATTGGTGGAATGGAATGCCGAACACGCTTTCGTAAATTTGGAAATCCAATGAAAAGCGACACATCAAATCTTGAATGATGTTGCGGCGCAATAAGTCGTCTTGGTTCAACTGGTAGCCGCGCATAATCGGCAAGCGGCCTTCATCGATGGCGGCATAATAGGCGTCGATGTCGCGCTCGTTTTGGGCATAGGTGCTGCCGATTTTGCCGATGCTGGACACGCCGATGGCTACTAAATCGCAATCGGCATAGGTTGAATAGCCTTGGAAATTACGCTGCAACCAGCCTTCTTTCAGGGCGATGGAAAGCTCGTCGTCAGGTTTGGCAAAGTGATCCATGCCGATGAACACATAGCCGCGGTCGGTGAGAGTTTGCACGCAGTATTGCAGCATATCGAGCTTCTCTTCGCTGCCCGGTACAGCATTGGTGTCGATGCGGCGCTGCGGTTTGAAAATATGTGGCAGGTGGGCATAGTGATACAGCGCCAAGCGGTCGGGATCGAGACTGAGCACAGTATCAATAGTGGCTTTCATGCTTTCTACCGATTGATGTGGTAAGCCGTAAATCAAATCGACGCTGACGGATTTGAAGCCGGCTTCGCGTGCGGCATCAATCACTTCTTTGGTTTCTTCAAAGCTTTGAATGCGGTTGACCGCTTCCTGCACTTTCGGATCGAAATCCTGAATGCCCACGCTCATGCGGTTGAAACCGAGTTTGCCGAGTTTGTGCACTGTTTCGCGGCTGACTTTGCGTGGGTCGATTTCAATGGAATATTCGCCGTTGGGCATCAGCTGGAAATGCTTGCGAATCATCTCAAACACGCGCTCAAGCTGGTCGTCGCTCAAGAAGGTCGGTGTGCCGCCGCCGAAGTGAAGTTGTGCCAATTGATGGCGGCCGTTGAGATGTGGGGAGAGCAATTCCATTTCGCGCTCAAGATACTCAATATAAGCATCGGCGCGGGTTTTGTCTTTGGTGATGATTTTGTTGCAGCCGCAGTAATAGCAGATGGTATTGCAAAATGGAATGTGGATATAAAGCGATAAAGGTTTGTTGAGCGCACCTAGGCCGCGTAAGTGCAGCGCATGGGTGTATTCGGCTTCGCGAAAGCCATCGTGGAAGCGGTCGGCGGTGGGATAAGACGTATAGCGTGGGCCGCTTGCCGGAAGCTTGGCAATCAAGTCGCGGTCAAATTCTGGTAGTTCGTTGTTTTGTATCGGAATTATTTTCATGATGGTCGTGTTGTGCTTATATTTTGTTTAACGAATTAGTAAAATTCGATTTAGTTTGCTAGAATGCCACATTATGATAAACCTGTCTTGATATGAGTCAAGAGAAGCTCAGTCAGTAAGAAGTTTTATAAAAAAGGTATTTTATGGCCACACACAATTCTACACATCAATTGAAAGCATTGTGTTCGACGTGTTCTTTGCGTGAACTTTGTTTGCCGGTTGGTTTGATGCCTAACGAATTTTCCCAGCTGGATGCCGTTATCCGTCAGAGCCGTCGTCTGAAAAAAGGCGAATATCTGTTCCGCGCCGGCGAACCGTTTACTTCTTTGTTTGCCATTCGTGCCGGTTTTTTCAAAACCACGGTGGCAAGCCAAGACGGACGCGACCAAGTGACCGGTTTCTTTATGTCGGGCGAATTGATCGGTATGGACGGCATTTGTTCGCATGTCCACAGCTGCGATGCCGTGGCCTTGGAAGACAGTGAAGTGTGTGAATTGCCGTTTGCCCACATGGAAGAGTTGGGACAAAACATTCCAAGCCTGCAAACCCACTTTTTCCGCTTGATGAGCCGCGAAATCGTGCGTGATCAAGGCGTGATGCTGTTGTTGGGCAATATGCGTGCCGAAGAGCGTTTGGCCGCATTTTTGTTGAATTTATCGAATCGTTTGTATTCGCGCGGTTTTGCCGCCAATGATTTCATCCTGCGCATGTCGCGTGAAGAAATCGGCAGCTATTTGGGTTTGAAGCTAGAAACCGTCAGCCGCACGTTGTCGAAATTCCATCACGAAGGTTTGATTGAAGTGGAACATAAACACATCAAGATTCTCGACTCGCAGGCCTTGAAAAAAATGGTATCCGGCTGCGCGCATGCTATGTAAGGGCTGAAAATGTCAACAGGCCGTCTGAAGTTGTGTGTTTCAGACGGCCTTTTATCTTTAGGGAAATAAACAAACGCGCTAATTTAAATGGAGAAGTCCTCCATAATCGGTGTATACAAGATACGGTCGATATTTTCACGGTTTAAATGAGGTGCAAACATCTCGATAAAGTCATAAGTATAGCCGCGTAAATAAGTATCTGAACGGATAGCAATCCAAGTGGGTGACGGCTCAAACAAATGAGCCACATCAATCAATTCCAAATCTTGATCGGCTTGCGGATCGTAAGCCATTTTTGCCATCAAGCCCGCGCCTAAGCCCAGTTTGACATACGTTTTTAGCACGTCGGTATCAGCAGCGGCTAGAGCCACTTCCGGCTGCTCCAGCTTGGCTTTGGTAAAAGCACGCGCGATGCTGCTGCTAGAATGGAAGGCGAATTCATAAGTAATTAACGGAAAGCTGGCCAAATCTTCAATGCTGAGCGGATTTCTGCAATCAAGTAAAGGATGGTTCTTAGGCACGATCACCGCATGATTCCAGTCGTAACAATTAAGTTTGCGCAATTCAGGATGGTCGTCGAGCTTTTCGGTAATAATGGCAATGTCGGCTTCACCGTTGCTGACCATCTGCGCAATAGCCGAAGGACTGCCTTGTTTGATGGTAAGATTAACTCTGGGATAACGCTTTACAAAATCAGCCACAATGTGCGGCAGGGCATAACGTGCCTGTGTATGGGTTGTGGCAATGGTGAGTGCGCCACTATCGTGGTCGGTAAACTCGCTGCCGATGTTTTTGATATTTTGCACATCACGCAAAATGCGCTCGGAAATTTCCAACACTGCTTTGCCCGGCTGGGAAACTGAAACCACGCGTTTACCGCTGCGGATAAAAATCTGAATGCCCAGCTCTTCTTCCAGTAATCGGATTTGTTTGGAAATACCCGGCTGGGAAGTAAACAGTGCGTCGGCTGCTTCGGAGACATTCAGATTATGGCGGTAAACTTCGAGTGCGTAGCGTAATTGTTGTAATTTCATGGTATTTGAGTTGTGGATATTGTGCGACAAATATGGCGTAATTTAGCATATTTTATTTAATTTTGTCGGCGTGAATCGGCTTTCTTTGGGAAGCTTTTGTTTTTTCAAGAAGTATCTAAATTCTCCATCAGAAAGTTTTAAGAAGCCATCATCGCACTTTGAAATGGTTGTTGCTTTTGTACAACGATAGAGCAAACCTTATGGGGATTTATCCATAAATAAATGACACAAGTTTGATTTTTCGGCATGATTGGTAGTCAGGAAGCAGGCAGTTTCATGATTGTTCAGAGGCATCGAGTATTGACAGTTTGCCCTCGGCTTCTTTATAGTGCAACCTGATATATCCGATTTGCCGCCATTTTATATGCTGCGGCCTGTATATTGGTAAAGTTGTGACGGTGTATTATGCATCCGTTGCATAACAATTTTGATGAGGGAATAAAATGACCAAACAGCTGAAATTAAGCGCATTGTTTGTTGCCTTGGTGGCTTCTGGCACCGCAATGGCAAGTGAAGCGCATACCAAACACGGTTACACCGTAAGCAGCAAATCTCAAGAAGTCGTGCGCAACAACTACGGCGAATGCTGGAAAAACACCTACTTCGACAAAGCCACTCAAGGCCGTGTTGAGTGTGGCGATGCCGTTGCTAAAGTTGAAGAGCCAGAATATGCTGATGAAACTGTTTCATTGTCTGCTAAGACTTTGTTCAGCTTCGACAAAGATACTCTGCGTCCTGAAGCTCAAGAAAACCTGAATGCTTTGGCTCAGCGTCTGAGCAACACCAACGTACAAACCGTACGTGTTGAAGGTCACACCGACTTTATGGGTTCTGAGCAATACAACCAAGCTCTGTCTGAGCGTCGTGCGAACACCGTGGCTAACTACTTGGTTAACCGTGGCGTACCTTCTAGCAAAATCTCTGCTGTAGGTCTGGGTGAATCTCAAACTCGTATGACTGCTACTTGTGAAGCTGAAGTGGCTAACCTGGGCAAAAAAGTTTCTAAAGCGAAACGTCGTGCTGCTCTGATTGCATGTATTGAGCCGGATCGTCGCGTTGACGTGAAAATCCGCAGCTTGGTAACTAAACAAGTTGCTCCTGGTACTGTGCAAGGCGAACGTCCAGCAGTAGATGATGGTTGGATTCCTTCTCCGCACAGCCGCGTACATGGTTACACCAAACCTTAAGTAGGCTGATTAAAAACCCCGCGCTAGCGGGGTTTTTTGTTTGCAATATTTTGGATAGGTAGATCATCAAACTTAATTTAATAAGGGAACAGGATTAACTGTCGGCATATTGAATTTATCATTAAGCATATGATTTAAATTGAATTTTCTGATAAATACAGATGCTTGATTTTACGTTAAAATAATGTTATATCAATTAAGTAGTTTAATTATTTACATAAAAACAAATTTTACTAGTATTGTTTTTCTTCTTGTAAATGTGGTTTAATTTTCAGGACTTTAAATGACAGAGTTTGATTTTATTCGAAAATATCTGCAGAACCAGCAGCAAGACCATCAGGTGGTGTTGGGGATTGGTGATGATGCTGCCATTATCCGCCCGCAAGCCGAATATGATTTATGTTTTAGTGCGGATATGCTTCTAAAAAATAGGCATTTTTTTGAAAATGTTGCACCTGAGGATTTGGCATGGAAAGTGCTGGCGGTTAATCTCTCTGATATGGCGGCTATGGGTGCTCAACCCAGATGGGCTTTGTTGAGTGCAGGCTTGCCTGAATTGAATGAAGATTGGTTGCGTCGTTTTTGCAACAGTCTTTTTGATTTGGCGCAACGCTTCGGCGTGACTTTAATCGGCGGAGATACCACGCGTGGTGACTTGGTTTTTAATGTCACTATTGTGGGGGAGTTGCCGCAAGGAAAATCTCTGCGACGTGATGCTGCACAAGTTGGTGATGATATTTGGGTTTCCGGAAAGATTGGTTTGGCCGCATCGGCTTTAAATTGCTTGTTGAAACAATGTGATTTACCTTCGGAAGTTTTTCAGCTGTGTGAAGCGGAATTATTAAGGCCTATGCCGCGTGTGCGATTGGGACAGGCAATATTGAATTTTGCACATGCAGCACAAGATGTTTCAGATGGCTTGGCACAAGATATCGACCATATTTTGACAGCATCGAATGTTGGTGCAGAAATTTGGGCGGATGAAATACCGACTTTGCCGCAATTAAAAAAAGTATTGCCACGCAAAGAATGGCTGCAATACACTTTAGCCGGCGGGGATGATTATGAATTGGTGTTTACTGCACCAAAAAATTGTCGCGAAGCGCTATTGATTGCTGCGCAAAACAGCAATACACCGATTACGTGCATCGGTAAAATTACCGATTCAGGATGTCTACAGGTGATAAACTCAATGGCAGACCGTATGGAAATTGCATTAACTTCTTTAGGATTTGATCATTTTGGCTGATTTTAAACCAACGTTTTCATGGCTGAAACAAAAGCCGATATGCTTGCTCGCATTCGGTTTCGGTAGTGGTTTGGCACCGGTTGCACCGGGCACATTCGGCACACTTCCGGCCTTACCGATTGCGTTTATGCTGTCTTTGCTTGGCATTACCGGCTGGTGGCTGGCATTGGTTTGCGTGGGTCTGTTTGTATGGGGCATTCAGATTTGCAATCATGCTGAAAAAGAATTGGGCATTCAGGATTACGGCGGCATAGTGTGGGACGAAATCGTCGCCATGCTGCTGATTTTGGCATTTGTGCCGTTTAAATGGCATTGGTGGTTAGCTGCATTCATTGTGTTCCGCTTTTTTGATGCCGTTAAACCATGGCCGATTAAATGGGTTGATGCACGCGTACATGGCGGCTTGGGTATCATGCTAGACGATATCATCGCGGCATTCATGACTTTGATTGTTTTGAATATTGCGGCGTGGATTGTGTAAGCAATCCGACATTTTGACCGGAAGCATATCTCGGCAAAATGCAAGTCATCTGATGATGGCTCTTTATAAAACTCACTAAAAAAATATTACCATACGGGGTAAACAACATGAATCAAATTGAAATTAATGTACAGTCACGCTATGTGGCTGGGCAAAGCGACGTCTATCGCGACCGTTACGCCTTTAATTATGTGATTACCATCTTTAATCGTAGCGATGAGGTGGTTACCTTGCGCCAGCGCTTTTGGGAAATCACCGATGGCCATGGTGAAACCGAATCGGTCGGCCATCCGGGCTTAGTTGAAGAGCAGCCGGTTTTGTATCCGGGCGAAGAATACGAATACAACAGCGGTTCGCAAATCAGCACACCTTGGGGCAGCATTGAAGGGGCGTATGAATTTGAAAACAGCATCGGCAAGCGCTTTATTGTCGGTGTACCGAAATTGGATTTTAAAGCAGGCTTTACCTTGCAATAATTAACATTGAAATGCCGTCTGAACGTGGTTTCAGGCGGCATTTTTTGATAAATTGTTGCGTATTTCAACATTATTTTCTAAATTATTTTGGAAAATTGCTAAAAATCATCATGATTTTGGTATTTTATTTTTAATTTTAAAATAAAGGTTTAGCTGAGTAAAAGCCCAAATCATTCCTGATTTACGACATAAATTGTGTACATAACATTGCAAAAGTTAACGCTTTATGCTGAAATAAATCCATCTTAACAAAAATGACAGAGGAGAAATGCTGATGGAGGCATTGAAATCATTATTCGACGTGATCAGTGGATGGGTCTGGGGGCCGATTATGCTGGTGTTGCTGGTTGGCACCGGCGTAGTGCTGACCGTTATGCTCAAAGGCTTGCAATTCAGCATGCTCGGCTATGCCTTAAAACAAGCGTTCCGACCGCATCCTAAAAAAGACGGCCAAGACCATGACGGCGATATTTCCCATTTCGGCGCACTGATGACTGCTTTGTCTGCCACCATCGGTACCGGTAATATCGCCGGTGTAGCAACCGCGGTGGTAATGGGGGGGCCGGGTGCAGTATTCTGGATGTGGATTACCGCCATTTTCGGTATGGCCACCAAATATGGCGAAGGCGTGCTGGCGGTGAAATACCGTGTGCAGAACAAAAAAGGCGAAATGTCCGGCGGCCCGATGTATTACATCGAAAAAGGTTTGGGCAGCAAATGGAAATGGATGGCGTATGCTTTTGCGTTGTTCGGCACGTTCGCTTCGTTCGGTATTGGTAGCTCGGTGCAGTCAAACTCAGTGGCGCAAGCCGTGCAAACCAGCTTTAATATCACACCTAGCCTGACCGGCGCGGTATTGACCTTGTTGACCGCGATTGTGGTATTGGGCGGTATTCGCGGTATTGCCAAAGCGGCTTCGGTGATTGTGCCGGTGATGGCGGTATTGTATATGTTGGGTGGTTTGTTGATCATCCTGATGCATTTGGACATGGTTGCACCGGCAGTCAGCCTGATTTTGCGTGACGCGTTTACTGGTGAAGCAGTGGCCGGTGGTGCACTCGGCATGGTGATTCGCTACGGCGTGGCACGTGGTGTATTCTCGAATGAAGCCGGTATGGGTTCGGCTCCGATTGCGGCGGCTGCGGCCAAAACCGACCACCCTGTGCGCCAAGCATTGGTGTCAATGACCGGCACATTCTTGGATACCATCGTGGTGTGTTCGATTACCGGTATCGTGTTGGTAATGGGCTTAATGGGCGCAGGTGGTGAATTCGTGAAACCGGAATTGAGCGGCGCTGCCTTGACTACCGTGACCTTCCAGCAATTGCTGCCGGGCGTGGGTGGTTGGATTGTGACCATCGGTTTGATTTTCTTCGCCTACTCAACCATTTTGGGCTGGTGTTACTACGGTGAAAAATGCGCGACTTATGTATTCGGCGACGGCTTTGCCAATATCTACCGCGTGTTCTATGTCGCTACTGTTATGCTCGGCACCGTATTGAGCTTGGATTTGGTTTGGTTGGCTGCCGACACTTTCAACGGCTTGATGGCGATTCCAAACTTGATTGCCTTGCTGTTGTTGGCTAAAGTGATTGTCAGCGAAACCCGCGACTTTAAGCAAAAAGTGAAAAGTGGTGAGTTGCCACACTGATTAAGGTGATGGATAAAAGGCCGTCTGAAACGGAAATGTTTCAGACGGCTTTTTGTTGCGCTTGATATGCAAAAGCAAGGCCGTATGAAAACCAATCATTCAGACGGCCTGAATACATGCTTAATTTCGTTATTTCGCCGTCACACCCACGCGCACATCAATCAATTTGCGCACAATAATCGTCACCACAAAAATCACCGCCATCACCGGAAACGTAATACCCAGCGGTGTTTCGCCAGTTAAGAAATTGCGATACAGCAGGAAACCGGCTAGCCACAAGCTTAAACCGACAAAATCAAATTCGTGCTTTGACGCGTCGTGTTTGAGCACAAAATAGTCGGCAATCAAAATCGCCACCATTGGTGCGAACACCGAGCCAATCATCAGCAAAAAGCTTTCAAACTGGGTGACAGGCAGGGTGATTGCTAAGATAGCGCCGATGATGGTCACGACCGCGCCGACGTGGATTTCATTGGCTTTGCTGAAAATGGTTTTGCTGCTCACGCCGGCGGAATAAGCATCTAAATAAGTGGTGGTCACGGTGGATAAAATCACCACCAACACGCCGCCGATGCCGATACCGGCCATCAGGAAAATCTTGGCAATATCTGATTCCTGTAAAAACAACACCGCGCCCAAGCCCAATAAATACATCCATGTGCTGGTGATAAAATAAGCCAAAGTCGCCGCAATGGTGGCGGCTTTTGGTTTGGCAGCGCGGCGGGTATAGTCGGCCACTAAAGGCAGCCAAGACAAAGGCATCACGGCCGAAAGCTCGACTGCCAAGCCGAATGACATTTGCCCTTCAACCGTTTGCATGCCGCCGGTGTTGCCGAATACGCGCACGCTCAGCCATATGGTTACCAACAGCATCAAACCCAGCGAGATTTTTTTCAGTAGACCTACATCGCTGCCGCCGCGGTAAAGCCAGCCGACAATCATCAGGCCAACGATGATGCCCCAAGCTGCTTGCGAGCCGAAGCCCCACAGCGAATCGCTCAACGCCGCCGCAATTTGCGCGCCGGTGTAGATCATAATCGCCGTCCAGCCGATGAGTTGCAACACGTTGGCGCTGGAAAATAAGACCGAACCGCGTATGCCGAACGAGCGCTGCACTGTTTCCATCGCGCTTTTGCCGGTTTGCGCACCGATTAATGCCGCGCAGAAAAATAACGCGCAGCCGATGATGTGGCCGAGAATGACTGCCTGCACACCGCGTTCCCAACCCAAAGGCGCGAGAAATGTGCCGGTGAGGATTTCGCTCAGAGAAACCGCCGCGCCAAACCAAATCAGGCCGCTGGCGGCGGTGGAAAGTTTGTTTGATGTCATGATGAATCCCGCAAGGATAGCTGATAACAAGCGGATTATAAGGCTTGGGAATAGGAATGAACAGCCGCAAGCGCTAATCAAAACGGCGTTTTAGGGAGAGATTAAAGGTTTCAGACGGCCAAACAGAATAGTCAGGCCGTCTGAAACATAAATTGAGTTAATGAAACCAAAAAACGAAAAGCCGATACGTTCAGACGGCCTCAACCACAGGTTGAACCAACACCCACGGCGCGACCACCACTGCCCACATTTCCTGATTGTCGGCATAAAACGCACGCGCTTGGTCTTCGCTGACTACGCCGAATTTGCCGGCTGCCATCAAAGGCTGCAATTTGGCGGTGGCATCGTCGGCAACGTAGCGGGCGATTTCAATCAAATCCAAATCGGATGCTACATACACCGCTGCGCCACGGGCGAAATGGGGTTGTAATTCTGCCCACGCGATACGGGCGGTTTCGGTGTTTAATTTTTCGTTGAGTAAGGGGGCGGACATGATGTGTGCTTTCGGGCGTGTATGGAGAAAGGACGTATTTTAACCCAAATCATGTAGTGATTTGTAGCTGGAGAATCGGATTTACAAGCATAATGTTATACAGTATCATTAACAACTTTCTATTTATTCAGACGGCCTGTCAGAGGCCGTCTGAAAACATTGGGTTGACCATGAATTCGATTTTATTAACCGGATTGTTCCAACGGCTGCTGATTGCGCTGATCGCACTCGGTGCGCTGTGGGGCATTTATTTTTGGGCGGTCGGCACATGAGCATTATCGTCGATAACCTAACCGTCAGCTATCAACGTCGTCCGGCGGTGCATCATGTGTCGATGGCGTTCCCAGATAACGGCATGTGGGCGATTTTCGGGCCCAACGGCGCGGGTAAATCCACGCTGTTGAAAGCGGTGATGGGCTTGGAGAAAGCCGAAACCGGCACGATAGAATGGGCGGGTTTGCAGCGCAAAGACATCGCTTATCTGCCGCAGCAGGCCGAAGTTGACCGCACGCAGCCGATGACGGTGTTTGAATTAGCGGCGATGGGTTTGTGGTATGAAATCGGCTTTTTCGGCCGTGTGAACGCGGTGCAGCGCCAGCGGGTGTATGAAGCACTCGAGCGCGTGGAAATGCATGAATTTGCCCGGCGCAGCATCGCGCATTTGTCCAACGGCCAATTCCAGCGCGTGTTGTTTGCCCGCATGTTGGCGCAAAACGCTAAGTTTTTGCTGCTGGATGAACCGTTTAACCACATCGATGCGCGCACCACTTATGCTTTGCTCGATGTGTTGCGCCGCTGTCATCAAAGCGGCCAAGCGGTGATTGCGGTGTTGCATGATTATGAACAAGTGCGCGCGTATTTTCCTGAAACTTTGCTGATTGCACGGGAAAAAATTGCCGCCGGTGCCACAGAAAATGTGTTAACCGACGAATATCTGCTGCAAGCCAATGCCGCCATGCAGCAGCAAGAATCGGTCGATTGGTGCGTGGCATAATGTTTCAGACGGCCTATCATAGAAATCCATCATGAATTTTCACGAATTATTCATCGAGCCTTTTGTTGAATTCGATTTCATGCGCTATGCGCTGGCCTCGATTTTCTGCTTGGCGTTGAGCGCCGCGCCGGTGGGCGTATTTTTGGTAATGCGCCGCATGAGTTTGGTCGGCGATGCCTTGGGTCATGCCGTGTTGCCAGGTGCGGCTATCGGCTATATGTTTGCCGGATTGAGCTTGCCGGCAATGAGCATCGGCGGCTTTGTGGCCGGTTTGTTGATGGCCTTGCTGGCCGGATTGGTGAGCCGCTTTACCACATTAAAAGAAGATGCCAACTTCGCGGCTTTTTACTTAACCAGCTTGGCCATCGGTGTGGTGCTGGTGAGTAAAAACGGCGACAGCGTCGATTTGCTGCATTTGCTGTTTGGCTCGGTGTTGGCGGTGGACGTGGCGGCGTTGACGCTGATTGCGGCAGCCGCGTCGATTACCGCGCTGGCCTTAGCGGTGATTTACCGGCCGCTGGTGTTGGAAAGCATTGATCCGCTGTTTTTAAAGGCGGTCAACGGCAAGGGCGGCTTTTGGCATGTGTTGTTTTTGGTGCTGGTGGTGATGAACATGGTTGCCGGTTTTCAAGCGCTCGGTACGCTGATGTCGGTCGGTTTGATGATGCTGCCGGCGATTACCGCGCGCTTGTGGGCGAAAAGCATGGGCATGATGATTTCGATGGCGGCTTTGATTGCTCTGCTGTGCGGTTTTGCCGGCTTGCTGTTTTCTTATCACATCGAAATTCCATCGGGGCCGGCGATTATTTTGTGCTGCGGCGTGTTATATGTCTTCTCTGTGGTGTTCGGTTGGGAAGGTGGTGTGGTCACCAAATGGCTGAAACGCCGCCGCCACAAAGTCGGTTGATTTTTCAGACGGCCTGCTTGTCTAACCGGGCAGGCTGTTTTAAAATGGCTGAAATGTTACGTTATATCAAAAGGAATAAAACATGAAACAATGGAAATTGGGTGTTATTGCGGCGTTGTTGTCCGGTGCGGCTTATGCAGTGCCTTTGCCGGTGGTGACCAGCTTCAGCATTTTGGGTGATGTGGCCAAGCAGGTGGGGGGCGAGCGTGTGGCGGTGACCAATCTGGTGGGTCCAAACCAAGATTCGCATGCTTATCACATGACCAGCGGCGATGTGAAGAAAATCCGCGCGGCCAAATTGGTATTATTGAACGGCTTGGGCTTGGAAGGTGCCGATGTGCGCCGTGCCGTACAGCAGAGCAAAGTGCCGTTTGCCGAAGCCACTAAAGGCATCCAGCCATTGAAAGCACCGGAAGGCGGCCATCACCATCATCATCACGGTGAAGGCGAAGGCCATCACCATCACGACCACGGCGAATTCGACCCGCATGTTTGGACCGACCCTGTGTTGATGGTCACCTATGCGAAAAACGTATCTGACGCGTTGGTTAAAGCCGATCCAGCGGGTAAAGCCTATTATGAGCAACGTTTGACTGCGTATCAAAACCAGCTGAAAAAATTACACAGCGACACCCAAGCCGCGTTCAACAGCGTGCCAGTGGGCAAACGCAAAGTGTTAACCGGCCATGATGCATTTGCCTACATGGGTAAACGCTACAACATCAATTTCATCGCCCCGCAAGGTGTGAGCAGCGCGGCAGAGCCATCGGCTAAAGCGGTGGCTTCGATTATCCGCCAAATCAAACGAGAAGGGATTAAAGCCGTGTTCACCGAAAACATCAAAGACACGCGCATGATTGACCGCATCGCCAAAGAAACCGGCGTGAAAGTCAGTGGTCAGTTGTATTCTGACGCTTTGGGCAATGCGCCTGCCAATACCTATGTCGGCATGTACCGCTACAATGTGAAAATCATGACCGATGCCATGAAAAAATAATGGCTGGATAAGGTAATAATACAAGGCCGTCTGAAAAACAAGTTGTTTTTCAGACGGCCTTGTAGCGTTTGGTAACAATATGATATGGCTGTATAATATATTAAAAATCTATATATATTTTAAATTCAGGAACCAACCATGATAGAAACCATTGAACGCGACAGCATGCAATACGATGTTGTGATTGTGGGGGCAGGTCCGGCAGGTTTGTCGGCTGCCATCAAACTCAAGCAGCTTGCCCAAGCCGCCGAGCGCGAAATCAGCGTGTGCGTGGTGGAAAAAGCTTCCGAAGTGGGCGCGCATACCTTATCCGGCGCGGTGATTGACCCGATTACCTTATCGGAATTACTGCCCGATTGGAAAGAGCGCGGTGCGCCGTTGCGCGTGGAAGTGACGCAAGACAAAGTGTTGTTCCTGACCGAAAAACGTGCCATTCCCTTGCCGGTTACCCCCAATTTCGACAACCATGGCAACTACATCATCAGCTTGGGCGAATTGGTGCGCTGGTTGGGCGAGCAGGCGGAAGAGCTTGGTGTGGAAATCTACCCGGGCTTTGCCGCTTCGGAAATTCTCTATCATGCCGATGGTTCGGTAAAGGGCATTGCTACCGGCAACATGGGCGTGGGCAAAGATGGCGAACCGACTGACAATTTCCAGCCGGGCATGGAGCTTTGGGCGCAGCAAACCCTGTTTGCTGAAGGTTGTCGCGGTTCATTGAGCCAACAAATCATTAAACGTTTCGATCTCGATAAAAACAGCGATGCGCAAACTTATGGCATTGGCATCAAAGAAATTTGGGAAGTCGCACCGGAAAAACACCAACAAGGCTTGGTGTTGCATAGCAGCGGTTGGCCACTCGACACCAAAACCTACGGCGGCTCGTTCCTTTATCATTTAGACGACAATAAAGTCGCCGTTGGCTTCGTTGTCGGCTTGGATTACCAAAATCCTTATCTGTCGCCATTTGAAGAATTCCAACGCTTCAAAACCCATCCGGCCATCCGCGATACCTTTGCCGGCGGCCGCCGCATTGAATACGGCGCGCGTGCTTTGGTCGAGGGTGGTTATCAAAGCATTCCCAAGCTTTCATTCAACGGCGGCGCATTGGTTGGTGATGCGGCCGGTTTCCTGAATATGCCACGCATTAAAGGCATTCACACCGCCATGAAATCGGGCTTGCTGGCCGCTGAAGCGGTGTTCCCGATTTTGGATAATTTGGAAGAAGTCGAAAGCGTGGAGCAGGGCAAAGAAGCGGTGCAATACCGAGCCTTGTTTGACCAAAGCTGGGCGCATACCGAATTGTATGCCGCGCGTAATGTGCGCCCGTCGTTCCAATGGGGCTTGCTGTTTGGCGTGATGTACACCGGTATGGAGCAATTGTTTTTCAAAGGCCGCTTGCCGTTTACCTTCAAACACCACGGCAAAGACCACGACCAACTGAAAAAAGCCGCCGCGTGCAAACCGATTAACTACCCGAAACCGGACGGCGTGTTGACTTTCGACCGCTTGAGTAGCGTGTTTCTGGCCAATATCGCGCACGAAGAAAACCAGCCGAGCCATCTGACCTTGAAAAATCCGCAAGTGATGATCGACATCAACCACAAAGAATATGCTTCGCCGGAAACGCGTTATTGTCCGGCGGCGGTGTATGAAATCGTGGAGGAAAACGATGCACCGCAATTGCAGATTAACGCGTCCAACTGTGTGCATTGCAAAACCTGCGATATTAAAGATCCGACGCAGAATATCGTATGGATTTGTCCAGAAGGGGCAAGCGGGCCGAATTATGGTGCGATGTAAGTCCGCCTGAAAAGTTAGGCTTACTGGTGTTGAATTTTTGTTTATCAAACGAAAAGGCCGTCTGAAACACAATGTTTCAGACGGCCTTCTTTATTAAAGCCTCACTTTATTGGCCGGCTTTCAAACCTTGCCACAAGCGTACGCTTAATTTGCTGGTTTCAGGTGATTTTGGTGAAATCACGAAGCTCTTGTCCATCACTTCTTTGCTTGGGAAGATAGACGTGTCTTCTGAAAGCTTGGCATCCATCAATTTACGCGCCGGTTGGCTGGCTGGTGCGTAGGTCACGAATGAGCCGTTTTTCGCCGCCACTTGCGGGTCAAGCGTGTAGTTGATGTATTTGTGTGCATTGGCCACGTTTTGCGCATCACGCGGAATCATGAAAGAATCGATCCAAATGCCTACACCGGTTTTCGGGGTCAATACTTGCAGGTTCACGCCGTTTTTCGCTTCGATGGCGCGGTTTTTGGCGATGTTCAAGTCGCCGCCGTAGCCCACGGCCACGCACAAGTTGCCGTTGGCCATGTCGTCGATGTAGCCTGACGAGCTGAATCGTTTCACGTCACCGCGCACTTTTTTCATCATATCAACCGCGGCTTTGAGGTCGTCGGCGTTTTCGCTGTTCGGGTCTTTGCCGATGTAGTTCAAGGCCAGCGGCATTTGCTCGATGGCGCTGTCTAAGTAGCTGATGCCGCAAGATTTCAGCTTGGCGGTGTATTCAGGGTTGAACACCAAATCCCATTCGTTTTCAGGCAATGCATCGCTGCCTAAAGCTTTGGCAACCAAGTCTTTGTTAATCGCCAAGGTGTTGATGCCCCAGAAATAAGGCACGGCATATTTGTTGCCCGGGTCAACGCTGGCCATCAGTGATAGCAGATCAGGGTCAATGTTGTTGTAGTTGGAAATCTGGCTCTTGTCGATTTCTTGGTACGCGCCGGCTTTGATTTGGCGGCCGACATTGGCAATAGATGGGGCAACCAAGTCGTAACCGGATTTGCCGGTCAATACTTTGGCTTCCAAGGCTTCGTTGCTGTCGTAATAATCGTAGCGGACTTTGATGTTGTTGTTTTTCTCAAAATCGGCCAAGGTTTGCGGATCGACGTAGTCAGACCAGTTGTAGATATTCAGATTGCTGGATTGCGGTGCGGCTTGTTGCGGTTCGCTGGCTTGTGGCGCGGCGGTTTCAGCCGGTTTTTCAGAGCCGCCGCAGGCCGCCAATGCTAAGGTGATGCAGGCGGTGAGGAAGGTTTTTTTCATGGTGTACAGTCCTTTTGTCGGGAAATGGAATAAATTGCAGCGGTGGGCAAAGGATTTAACCTTTAAACCACATACAAAAGGGAAACTGTGGTGGGGGCGGCAGGCACTAGATACCTCGTGCCGTCCTTGATTCAGCAAGCTTGCATTAAACGTTAAAAACCTTGCAAATGCAATAGTTTAAAAGCGGTAAAATGACACTTTTACCGGTGTTTTTTGCTATGGGTTTATCTGCAAACGATAAAATTTTTCAGACGGCCTTACATTCGCCTAACAAGTGCAATTTCCAATAACAGAAAAGGCCAGTATGCGGTAGTATACTGCCTTTCCTGACAAGAAAGATTGCAATATGGCCTACACACAACTGACCTCACACCAAAGATACTACATTTCCAGACATTACCGCAACCTACCCCTAAACCAAATCGCACAGAACATCGGTTGTCATCCCGCCACCGTCAGTCGGGAAATCAGACGGCATTCCGTCAACGGAACCTACTGTTACCGAAAAGCACAACAG
>NZ_PDBT02000043.1:0-21294 GCF_002551535.2 Neisseria sp. N95_16 | reverse complement strand
CCGTTGACGGAATGCCGTCTGATTTCCCGACTGACGGTGGCGGGATGACAACCGATGTTCTGTGCGATTTGGTTTAGGGGTAGGTTGCGGTAATGTCTGGAAATGTAGTATCTTTGGTGTGAGGTCAGTTGTGTGTAGGCCATATTGCAATCTTTCTTGTCAGGAAAGGCAGTATACTACCGCATACTGGCCTTTTCTGTTATTGGAAATTGCACTTGTTAGGCGAATGTAAGGCCGTCTGAACATTCAGACGGCCTTTGTTTTTTACGCCAAGAATAATTGATAGGCTTGGTTATCCGTTTCGTCTTGATAAACATAACCCAAGCTGTCTAAAAATTCGTTAAACGCGGCTTCATCAGCAGGCGGCACGTCAATGCCGACCAAAATGCGGCCGTAATCCGCGCCGTGGTTGCGGTAATGGAACAAGGTAATGTTCCAGCCGCCTTGCATGTGGTTCAAAAAGCGCGCCAATGCACCCGGGCGCTCAGGGAACTCAAAGCTAACCAAGCGTTCGTTTTTCACCTTATCGGTGCGGCCGCCGACCATGTAGCGGATGTGGATTTTAGAAATTTCATCGTTGGTCAAATCCACATTCGGCAAACCGGCATCGTTAAGCTGCGCGTGAATGGTCGCCAAATCGCGTGAACCGGCGGTTTGCAGGCCGACAAACACATGGGCTTTGTCGTCATTGCCGTAGCGGTAGTTAAATTCGGTGATATTGCGGTTGCCCAGCAAATCGATAAACTTGCGGAAGCTGCCCGGTTCTTCCGGAATCGTCACCCCGAAAATACCTTCGTTGCCCTCACCCAGTTCGCTGCGCTCAGAAACGTGGCGCAGACGGTGGAAATTCATGTTGGCGCCGCTGGTCACGGCGATCAAGGTTTGGTTTTGCACGCCATTGCGGGCGATGTAGGCTTTCAAACCGGCCAAAGCAAGCGCACCGGCAGGCTCCATAATGCTGCGTGTGTCGTCAAAAATATCTTTAATCGCGCCACAAATGGCATCGGTATCGACAGTAATCACGCCATCGAGCAATTCTTTGCACAAGCGGAAAGTTTCTTCGCCCACCACTTTTACCGCCGTGCCGTCTGAAAAAAGGCCGACATCTTTCAGCGGCACGATTTTACCTTCTTCAATCGATTGCTTCATGCAGCAGGAATCATCGGTTTGCACGCCGATCACTTTAATATCGGGGCGAACTTGTTTGATAAACGCCGCCACACCGGCCGCCAAACCGCCACCGCCAATCGGCACAAACACGGCATCGATTTTATCCGCACGCTGGCGCACGATTTCCATGCCCACCGTGCCTTGTCCGGCAATCACATCGGGATCGTCAAACGGCGCGATGTAGGTCAAGCCGTCTTTTTTTACCAATTCCATGGCGTAATCATAAGCATCGTTATACGACACGCCTTTCAACACTACTTCGCCGCCACGGTTTTTAACCGCATCGATTTTGATTTGCGGCGTAGTTTCCGGCATCACAATAATCGCACGACAGCCCAAACGGTGTGCCGACAATGCCACACCTTGCGCATGGTTGCCCGCCGAAGCCGCAATCACGCCGCAGGCCAAGGCTTCTTTGGATAATTTGGCCATTTTGTTGTAAGCGCCGCGAATCTTGAATGAAAACACCGGCTGCAAGTCTTCACGCTTGAGCAGGATATTGTTGTTCAGACGGCCTGACAAACCACGGGCAGGCTCCAACGGGGTTTCCACCGCAACATCGTACACAGAAGCGGTCAAAATACGAATCAGATAATCGGAATAAGAAGGGCGAGTGTTCATGGGGTATCTATTAGAATCAATCGTTTACAAAATAATTAAGCCATCGCCGTCAAAATCTTCGTCAAACTTTGTCAACAAAACAGCGAAAAGGTAAAACCATACCCCTCAGGCCGTCTGAACGCAAGAAAAATCTTAGCAAATCAAGCCCGAATCGGTATAATGTGCGGCTGTCCTTTAGCGGCCGTCTGAATATTCAGCTTTCTATCCTGCTGATTTTTTTAGCCAGTTGTTGCCATTCAATCTTGCACAACTCACGATTCAGCTTTTCAGACGGCCTTTTTTACGCATTACGCCAACGAATATTGATATACCCAAGTTATGAAAAAAACGCTATTCAGCCTGACCCTAGCCGCCTTATTAAGCAGCCATGCCTTGGCCGCGCCGCAACCTGCCGCTAATCCCGCATCCGCACCGGCCGACCAAGCCGCTTCTGCCGCGCAACCGGAAATCTTGATGCCGAGCATCAACAGCCCGACCACGTCGCCGGAAATCGCCGCCACCGCCTTTATCGTCAAAGATTTATACAGCAACCAAGTTTTGGCTTCCAACAATCTCGATACCCAAATCGAGCCGGCATCATTAACCAAAATGATGACCGCCTACCTCACCTTCAAAGCCTTGGAAAATGGCACTTTAAAAGCCGACCAAATGCTGACCGTGTCCGACCAAGGCTGGAAAATCGAAGGCTCGCGTATGTTCCTCAACCCGAATGTGCCGGCCAGCGTCAGCGACTTGATTAAAGGCATGGTGATTCAATCCGGCAACGATGCCGCCATCACCTTGGCCGAAGCCATGGGCAACGGCTCGGTGGAAGAATTCGTCAAACAAATGAACGAAGAAGCCAAACTCTTGGGCATGAACAACACCCATTTCAACAACCCGACCGGTCTGCCTTCAGACGGCCACGTTTCCACCGTCAACGATTTGGCTTTATTGTCGGCCGCATTGATTAAAGATTTCCCGAAATACTATCCCGTATTCTCGATTAAATCGTTTAAATACAACAATATTGAGCAACCCAACCGCAACCTGCTGCTCTACCGCGACCCGAATGTCGATGGCTTGAAAACCGGCCATACCGAAAGTGCTGGCTACAATTTGGCCGCTTCCAGCAAACGCAACGGCCGCCGCATTGTATCCGTTGTGGTCGGTACCGAATCCATCGAAGCACGCGCAGCCGAGAGCGGCAAATTGTTAAACTGGGCATTGCAAGCCTTTGATACCCCTAAACTTTACAACGCCAACGAAGCCATTTCGCAAGTCAAAGTGTATAAAGGCGCAGTCAACGCCGTGAACATCGGTTTTGTCGATGAAACCTACATCACCATTCCGCACAACACCGGCAGAAGCCTGAAACCAATCTTAGAAACCGTGCAGCCCGTCTTGGCGCCGATTGAAAAAGGCCAAATCTTAGGCAAACTTAAGCTGATGAAAGACAACGAAGTCGTGGCCGAAAAAGACGTGCTCGCGCTCAACAGCGTTGCCGAAGGCAGCTGGTTCAGCCGCACATGGGACAGCATCGTTTTATGGTTTAAAACCACATTCGGCGGCAGCGTAGCCGACAAACCGGCTGCGTATGACAAACCCAAAGCCACACCGGCTCCGGCCAGTGAACCTGCTTCAGCACCGGCCTCACAAGCAGCCAGCGCCGCCATGCCTCAAGCTGCTTCTGCTGCTTCTATGCCAAGCAATACACCGGCCAGCGCACCGGCTTCTGCCGCCGCATCCGCCGCGAAATAAGTTTTAGGTTTCACCATAAAACAAGGCCGTCTGAACAGATATGTTTCAGACGGCCTTTTGTTTTAGGTTGAGTGCTTAAACACAATCAATGGCAATAGTGAGATAAGCTTCCTTGTAGGTCGGATTCTTGAATCCGACACTTTTGTTCAGAAAACAAATATTTACGCACCACAAGCAAATGTCGGATACGAGTATCCGACCTACAAGTTTAATCATCATAATCAAGCGCAAGCTCAACATCTCCACCGCCCCAATTCAACGGATAAATGCCTTGCTTTACACAACGATGAAAAGTAGAAAATTCCCAATCAGCGACTTGAGCGGCATAGCCGTGCTTCACAGGATTAAAATGAACATAATCGAAATGTTGGGCAAAATCCAATTCATCTCTAATTAAATGCTCCCAAAAACGGTTTTGCCACAATTTCACATGACTCCCCACCAAATATTGGCTTTGTCGCTTAATCTGCCGCCAACGCTCCGAAAAATTAACATCGTTTTCAGGTAATCGCCAAATGGTGTGCATATGATCGGGTAATAACACCCATGACAAAATTTCAAAAGGATATTTTTCGCGTACCGTTAAGATAGATTGGCGTAATGCAACGCGTACCGTTTCATCGGTTAAAATAGGTTTGCGTTGATGCGTGGCCACCGTGAAGAAATATGTACCACCTGCGTGATAAACACGGCGGTATTGCATGATGATTCCCCATTTAACTTATCGTAGGTCGGATTCCTGAATCCGACAATTTTGTGTCTTGAGCAAACGTTTCCGCAACGAAAGAAAATGTCGGATACAAGTATCCGACCTACTTAGATTACTCCGCTCCAAACAACAAGTTTTCTTTAATGGTACGGATTTTATCCCGCAAGACCGCTGCCTCTTCAAACTGCAAATCCCTAGCCGCTTGCTGCATCTGTTTCTCCAGCTTGGCAATTTCTTTAATCGCATCTTCTTCGGTGTGAATCTCGCCGACTTTCACCTTGCCTTTGTTTTTCAGACGGCCTTTGGCTTTGCTGTCATTTTCATCACTATATACACCATCGATAATATCTTTGACTTTTTTATTGATTTGTTGCGGCACGATGCCGTGTTCTTCGTTAAATTTAATCTGTTTTTCGCGGCGGCGTTCGGTTTCGTCGATGGCGGCGCGCATTGAATCGGTGATTTTGTCGGCATACAAAATCGCCAAGCCGTTGACGTTACGAGCGGCGCGGCCGATGGTTTGAATCAGGCTGCGATGTGAGCGCAGGAAGCCTTCTTTGTCGGCATCGAGAATGGCGACCAGCGACACTTCGGGAATGTCCAAACCTTCGCGCAACAGGTTGATGCCGACCAAAACGTCAAACAAGCCTAAGCGCAAATCGCGGATGATTTCCACGCGCTCGACGGTGTCGATGTCACTATGCAGGTAGCGCACTTTGATGCCCAGCTCGCTGTAATAATCGGTGAGCTGCTCGGCCATGCGTTTGGTGAGCGTGGTGACTAAAGTGCGCTCGCCTTTTTTGATGCGTTCGTTGATTTCGGATAACAAATCATCGACTTGCGTGCCGACTGGACGGATTTCGATAATCGGATCGACCAAGCCGGTCGGGCGTACTACTTGCTCAACCACTTGTCCGGCGTGTTCTTCTTCGTATTTGGCCGGTGTGGCGGACACGAAGATGGTTTGCGGCATGATTTTTTCAAACTCATGGAATTTAAGCGGGCGGTTGTCGCGGGCGGAAGGCAGACGGAAGCCGTAATCGACCAGATTTTGTTTGCGCGATGCATCGCCTTTGTACATGCCGCCGATTTGGGTCACGGTCACGTGGCTTTCGTCGATGAACATGATGGCGTTGTCGGGCAGATAATCCATCAAGGTTGGCGGCGGTTCGCCTTCTTTTTTGCCGGAAAAGTGGCGGCTGTAGTTTTCAATGCCTTTGCAAAAGCCCATTTCATAGAGCATTTCCAAATCGAAACGGGTGCGCTGTTCGATGCGCTGCTGCTCGACGGGGCGTTGTTCATTGGCAAAAAATTCAATGCGGTCGCGCAATTCTTCTTTGATGCCTTCGCAAGCTCGCAACACGGTGTCGCGCGGGGTAACGTAATGGCTGCTCGGAAACACGGTGTAGCGCCCCACCCGTTGCAGATTGCCGCCGGTAAGCGGATCGAACAAATCCAGTCGGTCGATTTCGTCGTCAAACAAGCTGATGCGCAACGCGCTTTCTGAGCTTTCCGCCGGATACACGTCAATCACATCGCCGCGCACACGGAATGAGCCGCGTTTGAAATCCATTTCGCCGCGTTCATACTGCATCGATACCAGCGTAGAAATGATGTCGCGCTGCTCGAGTGTGTCGCCTTCTTTCACTGACAACACCATTTGCTTGTATTCAGTCGGGTCGCCGATACCATAAATCGCGGACACGGTGGCGACGATAATCACGTCGTTGCGCGTCATCAGGTTTTTGGTGGCACTCAACCGCATTTGCTCGATGTGTTCGTTAATCGCCGAATCTTTTTCAATGAATAAGTCACGGCTCGGCACATAGGCTTCGGGCTGGTAATAATCATAGTAAGACACGAAATATTCCACCGCATTTTCGGGAAAAAATTCGCGCATTTCGGCGTAAAGCTGGGCGGCCAGCGTTTTGTTGTGCGCCATAATGATGGCCGGACGGCCACTTTGGGCAATCACATTGGCCATGGTGTAGGTTTTGCCCGAACCGGTCACACCAAGCAGGGTTTGATAAGCAAGGCCGTCTGAAAGCCCTTCCAGCAAGCCGGCAATCGCCGTGGGCTGGTCGCCTGCGGGCGGAAACGGCTGATGGAGTTTGAAAGGTGAATTGTCGTATTGGATGACTTGCATTTCAGACGGCCTTGGCATAATTTTGAGAACGCATCATTATAGCAAAAAGGCCGCCTGAATAATGCTTGCAATCAGGGATAAAACGCAACGGATATTAATGAATTAACCATAAAATTCTCTATATATATTACAAATAGATAAACGGCAAATTTTAGGATTTAGTGGTTTTTAATGTCTCTTTTCATAATTTCAATGGTCTAGTTTTGTCAAAGCCTGAAAAATAACGTAAACCTGTTTCCCAAGTTTACGCTAATTTACTTATCATGCGCTTCGATGATAATCACCTCATTCCTCAGAAAGGAAATGAAATGAAAAAATATTTTGCTGAGTTCTTCGGCACATTCTGGCTGGTTTTCGGCGGCTGTGGTAGCGCGGTTTTGGCAGCAGCTTATCCGGAACTGGGTATCGGTTTTGCCGGTGTATCTCTGGCATTTGGTCTGACTGTTTTGACCATGGCTTATGCAGTTGGCCACATTTCAGGCGGCCACTTCAACCCTGCGGTATCTGTGGGCTTGTTTGTGGGCGGCCGTTTCAACGCTAAAGATTTGTTGCCTTACATCGTTTGCCAAGTGATTGGTGCGATTGCAGCAGCCGGCGTATTGTATTGCATCGCTTCAGGTAAAGCAGGCTTTGACGCTGCGGCTTCAGGCTTCGCCAGCAACGGCTTCGGCGAACACTCGCCAAACGGCTACGATATGATGGCTGCTTTGCTGATTGAAGTGGTATTGACCGCATTCTTCTTAATCATCATCATGGGTTCGACCGACCGCCGCGCACCAGCCGGTTTCGCGCCAATCGCCATCGGTTTAGCTTTGACCCTGATTCACTTGATCAGCATTCCGGTAACCAATACTTCGGTTAACCCTGCTCGTTCTACCGGCGTGGCTTTGTTCCAAGGCGGTTGGGCTGTTGAACAATTGTGGCTGTTCTGGGTGGCTCCGATTATCGGTGGCGCCATCGGTGCGGCAATTTACCGTTTTGTATTATCAAACGACGAAGAATAATTTTAACGGGACGATGTCCGTGGTTATCACCCATACAGCCGCATGAAAGTGCGGCTGTATTTTTCAGACGGCCTATTACAATAGCGACTGATATTCTCTGATAAACAGAAAGCAGATATGCAAACCTTACCTTTCCAAGCAGAAATCGCCGAACGCATGCTCATCGGCACTGAAAACGAAACCATCCATCCAGATGCGCAATTTATTGAAACAGCCAACGGCTATTGGATTGCGTGGCACGAAGGCATCGCTGCCCTCTTGGCACCGGATACCCCGCCTGATATTCCGTGTTTCTGGGTGGAAGGTGCCGACAGCTTGGCCGAGCTGGTGGCTTTGGTCGAAGACGGCCAATTTGACGAAGTAGAAGAATTTGACGGCGACGACGATGCTTGGCACGAAGCAGTAGCCGGTTGCGGCAGCCATGATCACGACGACCATTGCGGGTGCCAAAAGTGATGAAACTCAATACCTTGATTTTGCCGCTCATCGTATCGTTTACCTTGAGCGGTTGCGTGGTAGGCGCGGCTGCCGATTTAGCCGCCACAACTGTTCTGACTGCCGGCAAATTAGCGGTCAAAGGCACAGGCGCATTGATTGACGCGGCCATCCCTGATGGCGATGATGATGACGATAAAAAAGAAAAGAAAAAATCGCGCAAAGAAAAGCGGCAAGAGAAAGCTGCCGAGCAACCGACTTATCGCCAGCCGCAAAGCAGCCCTTATTCTTATCAGTCAAATACACCGACTGTTTACCAAACAAGCCATCCGACTCAAACCACGTCGCAGCCGCGCTACATCACCATTGATGAATACGGCAATGCACATGAAACACCTGCACCTTATACTATTCAGCAGCCAAGCTATACGATTGAGCAGGAATATTGATTTGCGGTAATAAGATAGGCCGTCTGAAAGTTTCAGACGGCCTTAATTTATCATCTATCAATCAGCATTAAGCAGCAAAGCGTTTCGCCACTTCATCCCAATTCACGATTTCCCAGAAACCTTTCAGGTAGTTAGGACGGCTGTTGCGGTAGTCGATGTAGTAAGCATGTTCCCACACGTCGCAAGTCAGCAATGGGGTGTTTTCAGTGGTCAACGGAGTCGCTGCATTAGAAGTCGATACCAAATCCAATTCACCGGCTGGGGTTTTCACCAACCAAGCCCAGCCTGAACCAAACGTACCGGCCGCACAAGCGTTGAATGCTTCTTGGAATGCTTCAAAGCTGCCCCATTTGGCATCAATAGCCGCAGCCAATTCGCCGGCAGGTTTTTGTTGGCCTTTAGGCGTGAAGCCCAACCAGTAGAAAGTGTGGTTCCAAGTTTGGGCTGCGTTGTTAAACACGCCGCCTGAAGATTTTTTCACGATTTCTTCCAAAGACATTTCTTCAAATTCAGTGCCTTTGATTTGGTTGTTCAGATTGGTGATGTAGGTTTGATGGTGTTTGCCGTAGTGGTATTCCAGCGTTTCTTTAGACAGATGTGGCTCCAGAGCGTCCAAAGCGTATGGCAATTCAGGCAGTTTGTGTTCCATGTTGATACTCCTATTTATTGATATATGAATTATCTTTTGGTCGTGTGCATTACCCTTGAAAAGGTAACGTCCCTTATTCTACCCGTATCGGCTTTAAAAAACCAATTAAACTTATACTACGATATAATAGCAGTCTCTTATTCAAAGCATTTTTTGGGGATGAAACGCCATGAACGATTATCTTGACATGCCGTCTGAAGACCGTGAAGTCACGGCTTTGGCCTTGCCGCCGCATTCGATGGAAGCCGAGCAATCGGTTTTGGGCGGTCTGCTTTTGGAAAATGCAGCATGGGACAGAATCGCAGATGTCGTTACCGGTGAAGACTTCTACCGCCACGAGCACCGCCTGATTTTCCGTGCCATCGCCATGCTGATCAACGAAAGCCGTCCAGCCGACGTCATTACCGTGCAGGAAGCCTTAGAGCGCAATGACGAGCTCGAATCAGCAGGCGGTTTCAATTACCTGATTACCCTCGCGCAAAACACCCCTTCTGCCGCCAATATCCGCCGCTACGCCGAAATCGTGCGCGAGCGCTCCATCATGCGCCAATTGGCTGAAGTCGGCACCGAAATCGCCCGCAGCGCCTACAATCCTCAGGGGCGTGATGCCGGGCAGTTGCTCGACGAAGCCGAAAACAAAGTGTTCCAAATTGCTGAGAGTACCGCTAAATCCAAACAAGGCTTTTTAAGCATGCCCGATGTATTGGATGAAGTCGTCGCCAAAATCGACATGCTCTATTCGCGTGAAAACCCCGAAGAAGTCACCGGCGTATCCACCGGCTTTATCGATTTGGACAAAAAAACCTCCGGCCTGCAACCGGGCGATTTGATTATCGTCGCCGGCCGCCCGTCTATGGGTAAAACCGCATTTTCCATCAACATTGCCGAACACGTTGCCGTTGAAGCACAATTACCCGTTGCCGTCTTTTCGATGGAAATGGGCGCGGCGCAATTGGTGATGCGTGTGTTAAGCTCCGTCGGCCGCGTCGATCAGCAGGTTTTGAAAACGGGTAATCTGCAAGACCAGCATTGGCTCAATTTCAACGAAGCCGTGATTAAACTCACCAACGCGCCGATGTATATCGACGAAACACCGGGTTTGACCGCGCTCGAGTTGCGCGCCCGCGCCCGCCGCTTGGCACGCCAGTTTAACGGCAAACTGGGCTTGATTGTGATTGACTACCTGCAGTTGATGTCCGGCTCCGGCCGCTCCGACAACCGCGCGTCCGAACTGGGAGAAATTTCCCGCTCACTCAAAGCCTTGGCCAAAGAATTGCAAGTGCCGGTGATCGCCCTGTCACAGCTTAGCCGTACCGTTGAGCAGCGCACCGACAAACGCCCGATGATGTCCGACTTGCGCGAATCCGGCGCCATTGAACAGGATGCCGACTTGATTATGTTTATGTATCGCGACGAGTACTACAATCCTGAATCGCCGCTTAAAGGCTTGGCAGAATGCATCATCGGCAAACACCGTAACGGCCCAACAGGCAAAGTCCACCTCACTTGGATGGGGCAATTTACCAAGTTTGACAATGCCGCCTACGTTCCCGAGTCTGCATTGATGGAAGATTGAGACAGATTCCCCCGCCAAACTAAGCGTTTTTCATATTTTATTAGGCAATACTTGGCAATATCGTTTAGAATGAAATACGCGTAACACGCATATAAACAAATATAAAACCAAGCATTACCATACATTACCGATAAACTTCCGCCAAACTTACCGATACTCATGCACGCCAAACAAAAAGGTTTTACCCTTATCGAACTGTTGGTCGTGATTGCCATCATTGCAATCATGGCCGTCATCGCCCTTCCCAACATGAGCCAATGGATCGCATCGCGCCGCGTGGCCAGCAATGCGGAACAAATCGCCAATCTTCTGCGCTTCGCCCGCAGCGAAGCCGTTCGTCTAAATATTCCAGTTTATGTTTGTCCGGTTCAAATTAAAAAAGATGGCAAATCTAATGGTAGTTGTAATGCCAGTTTCGGTAACCAAGGTTTGATGGCTTTTGCCGATACCGATAAAAACAAACAATATCAACGCACTTCTACCGATATTCAATTACGCGCTATCATCTTAAACAGTAAAGATAATGATCGCATAACCCATAGCTATTATGCTTACCCCTTTAGCGGCAGCAAAACCACCGATAGCAACGTCCGCTGGACTTTCCTACCTAACGGTAATTTTGTACGTTGGAATAAATCTCCTACTGCGACAGACAATTTCCCGACACCTAGCGGTTACACTCAAATTATCTTAACTGATGCCCGTGCAAGCAGCGATAATGATAAAAAAGCCCGCTCTACCGTATTGTTTATCGACGGCAGCGGCCGTGTAGAAATCTGCGCCAAATCCGACTCGCGTGATATTTGCCAATATTCCGAAAAATAACAATGATGAAAACAACGACATTACTCTTTTCTGCTCAGCAGCAAGGCCGTCTGAAAGCCAATCAACAAGGTATGACTTTGATTGAAGTCTTGATTTCCATGTTTGTTTTGGCCATCGGCATTCTTGCCTTACTTTCTGTACAGTTGCGCGCCGTTTCCAGCGTTCGTGAAGGGGAAACGCAAACTATCGTTTCTCAAATCACGCAAAATATGATTGAAGGCATGTTAATTAATCCGGTTTTATCAGTTGAATCCAAGACAGATATTTCAGGCAATGAAGTAGAGCGAGTAGTTAAAAAATCTTATGACCATTATCTAACTACTGATAAGAAAAAGTCCTCTGGTATAGAAAGTAAAGATAATTTTGCAATATCTCAAATTGAAGAATTTCGTCAAGCATTATTATCTGCTTTTCCTGACAAACAAGTTTTCTTTGTGATTTGCCGTGATGACTCTGGTAAAGCGCCAACATACGCTTCCCCAACTCCTAAGTGGGAGTGTAGTGGCAGCGGAGATACCGTTATTAAAGTTTTATGGCTAGCCGATGCAGAAGAAGAAGAGGATAATGAAGAAAACAAAAAAAATAAAAGCTTAATTACATCAGGAAATTATATAGTTTACACCCATCAATCACGCGTTACGGAATAACAATGAAAAATAAACGCCCTACTTTTAATCACCCACCTAAAATGCAAGGCTTCAGCCTGATTGAATTTTTGGTGGCCAGCGCATTAAGCATGATTGTTTTAATGGCCGTTACTTCAACCTACTTTACCGCCCGCAACCTCAATAATGCAGCAACTTCTCGATTAAGCGTGCAACAAGATTTACGCCATGCTTCAACTTTATTAGTCCGCGATGCACGTATGGCAGGAAGTTTTGGCTGTTTTAATATGGTTAACTATCCTCCATCAGCTATTATAAAAGATGAAAGCAAAGCTCCATTTAATTTGGCAAGCAACGCAACAGATAAAGGAATGATTCCTATCGTCGAAGTTACTACAATTAATTCTCCAGGGTTTAGCCCAAACGCCGATAGCACCATACTCATTTTTCAGTATGGTATTGATGACACCGCTCCTAATAAAAACGTTGCTGTTTTCAGTAGTTGCAATAGACTTTATAAACCTATTAACAATAATTTGAATGATGCCAGCGATACATTTTCTAAAGAAATAGGTGAGGATAATAAAGGATCCATTTCTATCCTTAGGCATATGGTTGTAGCCTATGCAGTTGGAAAATTTGGTGAGCAAGAGGGCTTGTACCGTTTCCAATTAAATGACTCAGGAAACTGGGAAGCACCTCAACTTCTAATCAAAGATGTTACATCCATGGAAAGAGAATACACCTATGTAGATTCTTGCCCAGAAAATATTTTAGTTGATTCTACCTCTACACCGAAAGAAGAAAATTTCACTACAATTAACCCAAAGGATCCTCTACGCACAAACCCTGCAGAAAATGAGGCTACTACTCCGGCTTTAATTCGTATTACATTGAAAGGTAAAGGGGGGCAAAATATAGAAGCCTCTAATGAGAATAATGTTCAAATTTATAATATTGACGCCGCAATAAGAGGAGGCAATACATGCGCCGACCGACCAATCTGATAAATTCTTTTCATGAAAAATCTTCTCAGCAAGGTTATGCTTTATTCATTGTATTGATGATTATGATTGTAATTGCGCTTTTAGTAGTAACAGCAGTGCAATCTTATAACACTGAACAACGTATCAGCACTAATGAGGCAGACCGTAAATTAGCAATGAGCTTAGCTGAAGCTGCTTTACGTGAAGGTGAAAATAAAATTATAGATTTTGACAACAAGGTCACAACCTTTACAGCAGATTGCAAGCAGGGGCTTTGTTTAGCTCAAAATATAAAAACCCCTTCAACAGATAGCCTTATAAAACTTGAAGGATCTGCTACCGACAATGCATGGCAACGTAGCTGTGATAAAGAATTATGTATTGATAAGAATGGACAACAGACCAATATTAAACAAATAGATGGAGTTAAAATAAAACCCCCAAGATACATTATCGAATACATCAGTACCGATACTTCCCAAGGCAGCATGATTTATCGTGTTACTGCCAAAGCATGGGGTAAAAACAATAATACTGTCGTTATGCTTCAGTCTTACGTAGCGAATGAATAATATGAAAAATAATCAAGGCTTTACTTTAGTTGAATTGATGATCACGGTTGCCATTATTGGTATTTTAGCAACCATCGCCCTGCCTTCTTATAATCGTTATATTGAACGTGGCTATTTGGCACAAGCGCATACTGAGTTAGTGAACGTTAACAACCAAATCAAAACTGAATTGGTTAAAATCCATCATTGGATATTGCTGATAAATTGGCAAAATTTGAAGACAATTATGTCAAAGGTATGGATAAAGCCGTTACCGACCGATATACATTCAAGGCACAATTGGCAAACAAAGATTCCGGTCGCCGCTACCGTATTTCAGCCGTGCCTAAATCTGAAACAGGCTACACCTTAGCGATGTGGATAGACAGCTTAGGCAACGCATACCGATGTTCCGATGCTGCTTCAGCAACAGCATTTTCTACCGATGGTAAGTGTGAACCCATTTCAAACAAAAAGAAATAAACCATTGGAGAGGCCGTCTGAAACAATTTCAGACGGCCTCAGACATTCGTACGGTTGGCTTTGCTTTGAAAAAGCTAACCGTACCTACGTTTTAAATTATAGGTACGTTTAAGACGGTACGCCGTAACAGTACGAACGCCTGCGCGGATATAACAGGCTGCTCCAATTCTGTAAACAATAAAAAAGCCCGCAAGTGCGGGCTTTTTTATTACATTTTCTTAGCGTTTTTTACCAGTTACAGTAGCAACAGCCAAGTTTTCATCACGTTTCAGAGAAACGCTTTCCACGCCTTCCGGGAATTTGATGTCTGACAAGTGCAAGATGTCGCCGGCAACAACAGCAGAACAATCCAAATCCAAGAACGCAGGAATGTTAGCAGGCAAAGCGTACACTTCTACTGAAGTGTTCAGCAAAGAAACGCGGCCACCTTGCAATTTAACAGCATGTGAGTTTTCAGCATTAACCACGTGCAATGGTACACGGATGCGGACTTTTTGATCGGCTTTAACAGCTTGGAAATCGATGTGTTGAACTTGTTGACGGAATGGGTGCATCTGGAAATCGCGCACGATAACGTCTTGAGTTTTACCTTCCAAAATCAATTTGAGCAACGCAGTGTGGAAAGATTCTTTTTCCAATGCGTAGTACATGGTTTTGTGGTCTACTGCGATTGCCACGGCATCTTGGCCTTCACCGTACAAGATGGCAGGGATTTGACCTTCGCGACGCAGGCGGCGGCTCGCACCAGTGCCTTGATCTTCGCGAACAGTAGCTTGAATTTCGTATGACATAATAAAAATACTCCAATTAGATTAAAAATATCGTCATCGGCCGCGACCAGCTTAAGACGACTGAGTGTTATGGCAGCAAAATACCACCAAAGGTTGTGGTCACTTCTTCATTGAAAAGATAGGACACAGATTCTTCATTGCTGATACGGCGAACCGTTTCAGCCAACAAACCAGCAATAGTTACTTGACGGATGCGGTCGCAATTTTTTGCCGCTTCCGACAAAGGAATGGTATCAGTTACCACTACCTGATCAATGTCAGATGATGAAATGCGCTCTACGGCAGCACCGGAGAATACAGGATGCGTTGCATAAGCCAAAACACGTTCAGCACCACGCTCTTTCAGTGCAGAAGCAGCTTTGCATAAGGTATTGGCGGTATCAATCATATCGTCAATAATCAAACAAGTACGGCCTTGAACATCACCGATGATGTTCATTACTTCGGCAACGTTGGCTTTAGGACGACGTTTGTCGATAATCGCCAAGTCCACATTCAGCGCTTTAGCTACTGCACGCGCACGCACCACACCACCGATATCAGGGCTGACGACGGTCAGGTTTTCGATGCGTTGCTGGGCAATGTCATTGAGCAAAACCGGCGTGGCATAAATATTGTCCACTGGAATATCAAAGAAGCCTTGGATTTGGTCGGCATGCAAATCAACGGTCAACACGCGGTCGATACCGGCTGAATACAACATATTGGCAACCAATTTGGCCGAAATCGGCACACGAACCGAACGCGGGCGGCGGTCTTGGCGGGCATAGCCGAAATAAGGAATCGCGGCAGTAATACGGCCGGCAGAGGCGCGCTTCAAGGCATCTGCCATGGTCAGAATTTCCATCAGGTTGTCATTGGTTGGCGCACAAGTCGGCTGCAGAATGAATACATCGCGGCCGCGTACATTTTCCAATAATTCAATGGCGACTTCACCATCGGAGAATTTGCTTACATTAGCTTCGCCCAATGAAATATCCAAGTGTTTCACAACACGTTGGGCTAAATCGGGATTGGCATTACCGGTAAATACCATCAAACTATCATATGCGGCCATATCATTTTCACCTGATTTTTGATTCAAACATTGCTCAGAAAACATCTTGCTTTCCTCTGCTTGTGTACATTGACGTTAAGCCCGACATTATACGCAAAATAAGACACAAACCCAAGGATTCAGCAGATAAATTCGTCAATTTACAACATAAAAAAGCGTGTAAGAAAACTTACACGCTTTTATTTGGCTGGGGAGGAAGGATTCGAACCTTCGCATGCTGGAATCAAAATCCAGTGTCTTAACCGCTTGACGACTCCCCAACTGGTTCACTTATACATGAAACAAAGGATGAACAGCTAAACCTTCAACACAATATGCTTCATATATTTTAGAAACTTGTTGGTATATATTTTCTGCTTCTTCTTGAAGCTGACATGGAATAAAAATACACGCACCGGAACCGGTCATTAATGCGTCACCATGCTTCGACATCTCAAGATAAGCTTCCCAAACTTCAGGATACTCCTGAAACACCACCGCCTGCATATCATTGCGAAATGGCTGTAATGCTTGGAAAGCAGGCATTATGCTTGGTTTGGAATCGCGTGTCAAGTGTGGATGGGAAAAAATTTTTCCGGTTGCCACATGCACATCAGGCTTCACAATAACATACCATTGTTTTGGCACATCTATTTCGATTAATTTCTCTCCGACACCACGCGCAAATGCGCTGCGCCCAAAGATAAAAAACGGCACATCTGCCCCCAGCGTAACGCCCAAATCAATCAATTCTTGCTCGCTCAAGCCGCATTGCCATAATCGGTTTAACGCCATCAAAACCATTGCCGCATCGGAGCTGCCTCCACCTAATCCGCCACCCATTGGAATCTTTTTGTCCAACCAAATATCCACCCCACCGGCAGATTGGGTATGCGTTTTTAATGCAGCAGCTGCACGATAGGCTAAATCCTGCTCCTGCGTCACTCCTTCGACAGGCGTGTGCAGCACAATCTGGCCATCGTCGCGCAAAGCCAGATAAACAGTGTCATACAAGTCAATCAGGCAAAAAATGCTTTCCAATTCGTGATAACCGTCTGCTCTGCGGCCGGTAATGCGCAAATCCAAGTTTAACTTAGCCGGCGCTAAAAAAGCTTGCGCATGCTGCGGAATGTTCATACGGCCTCCTTAGCCACGGGCGGCGCATTGTTGTTGCGCAGTCGGTTCCGGCTGGGTATCCATTTCATCAAACACCAGCCGCACGCTCAATTTCGCGCTTTCCAATAACAATACACGTGCTTGGCCTGCCTGATTGAGCGTTCGGCTGATGGTCCAGTCGAATTGCTGTAAACGGCCGTCTGAAAGCAATTGATACGGCGCATCGGCCACGCGTTTACCATTTGCCCAAATATGCAGATATTGCACCGGCAATTCAAAGCCCAATAACTGCTGGCTTAATTGTTCTGCGGTTTGGGCGTGATAAACCTGCCCTTTATTGTCCACCGCCAATACGCCCTGCTTATCTTGGCACAATTGGCCGACCGTATTGCCCAATGGGGTATTCACGTTGATGGTTTGCACTTGGTTTTGATACGCCCAATCAAAATTGGCATACGAACCTTTACCGTCCATTTTTACTGCCAAGCGGCCTTCTGCGGTAAAGTTGCTTGTGTTATCCGCTTGCGGCCAACTGTTTTGCTGCGGCATATTGGGTTGGGCACACGCTGCCAATACCAAGGCTGCCAAAGTAGACACATATAATTTAAACGTCATCATCACTCCGAATTACTTCAGTCAGGCCGTCTAAAAACGACGATATTTTCAGACGGCCTCGTATTATTTTGCTTTAGGTTTTGCTTTGCGCGCAGGCTGCGCATTTGGCACTGCTACGCCAAAGCGTTTCATGGTCGCTTTTAACAAGGCTTTGTCACCCTCTTTTTGCAAACCATCTCGCCAAATTTGTTTGGCTTGCTCTTGTTGACCCAGTTGCCACAACACTTCACCCAAGTGTGCCGCCACTTCCGCATCGGGATACTCACGATAAGCATATTCCAAATACGGCAAGGCTGCTTGCGCATCGCCTTTCAGGTAATAAGCCCAACCCAAGCTGTCGTTAATTGCAGCAGACTCCGGCTCCAAATGGTAGGCCGTCTGAATCAACTGAAACGCTTCATCGAAATATGGCTTGCTATTAGGCATAATCAATAAAGTATAGCCCAAAGCATTCATGCCGCTGGCACTATTGGGATTCAAATCGTTATAGCGGCGCAAATCGGCAATGGCTTTTTCATGCTGGCCTAATTTTTCGTAAACCATCGCACGTTGATACAGAATATCCGGCAAACGATCAGCAACTTCAGGCTGTTTGGCGGCTTTAGCCATCATCTGATTCAATTCTGCCAATGCGGTTTGCGGTTTATCGCTTTGCGCCAAAGCAAACAGGTAAACACGCTGCAATTCTGCCGCACCAAAGAACCTGCCTTGTTGCTCAGGCAGCTTTTCTGCACGGCGGGCTTCGGTTAAGGCTGCGGCCATATTGCCTTCTTCTGCCGCAATCGAAGCTTTCAACACCGCTTTATCAAACGCATATTCCGGCGCGCTGATTTTATTCACCCATCTTTTGGCATCGGCATAATTTTTCATATCCGCATAACGCATGGCACCGATAATCGCTGCGTGGCCTTGCTGCTCGCGTGTGCCGGTATTGTAGGCTTTTTCCAAATAATTTTCGGTGACCGAAATATCTTCTTTACGGCTCGCCGACAATAAGGCCGCCTGAACATACAAATCGGCATTCGGATTGGCTGCCAATAATTGTTGCAGACGCACATAGGCTTTGTCCAACTGTCTCGAGGCAATCAGGCTGCTGATTTCCAACTCCTGCCACACCGGTGACAAATAAGCGGTATTGGTTTCTTCAAAAAAGCGGTTGAGCATTTGCGGCTGGCGTTGCGCCACCAAACGCATGGTTAATAAGGTCGGTGGCAAAATTTCCGCATCCAACATAGCCAAGCGCTGCATGGCTTCTATCGCATGGCGTTCGTCACCTTCTTGCGCGCTGAAAATTACATCGGCAATCGCCGCTTCCGGCATATTGGGATATTTTTTCGCCGCTTTATGCACTTCTCTGCCTGCTTTTTCCGCCAAGCCTTGCTGCTGCACTGCTGCTTGCGCCAGCAGCAAGAAGATACGCTGCGTTTGCTCTTCAGTGGCATTGTGCAACACATCATCCAAGCCACTTAGTTTTTGGTCGGCATTGCCCATCAGCAAATCGCGTACCCAAGCCATGCGTTTTTGTGCCGCACTCGGTACCGGCTCAATTTCACGCCACTTCTGATAAATCATCTCGGCTTGTTCAAACGCATTGAGTGACACCGCCATTTCTAAGGCACGCTCGGCCACTTCCGGAGATTTTGTACGGTTGAGCGACACCATATAGGTCGCCAATGCCGTGCCGGCATCACCTTTTTGCAATGCCATTTCACCGCCCAATAAGGTAAATACGGTATTGGCACGATCAATCACGCCTACACGACGCTGGCGCTCTAATTCACGCTCCTCGGGCGTATAGCGGCTTTTTTTCTGAATCAGCTCTTTTACTTCTTTGGCCGCTTTGGGCTGGACTTTGATTTCGTTGGCCGCATAACTTTCAACAGCAAACAACATCATCACCGCTGCAGCCACAGCGCGGACACGGGAAGGGGCAAAAAACATAATCATTCCTTTACATCGCCGACTGTGTTCAGACGGCCTTGAGTTTAGGCATAACTTTATCACAAGCCGTCTGATTTGTAGATTTAAGCAACCGTAAACCTAATGTATAGTCTTTTAAAATAAAAATAATACCGTGTTGCCGACGCCCTTATTTACCAGCGTACATAGCAATCGCTGCCACCTTGTCTTATTTCTATTTTAAGCGACTATAATATAATCATGTAAACACGTTACGGATACCTCCAATGACCCGACCGCTTTCCGATTTCCTGCTGCGCGCGCACGAGTTTGACAGCTCCACCCAAAATTTGCGCAACCGTTTTCTCAATCCGGCCGAATGCAAAGTGGCGGCGGTTTTATTGGCCGTGGTCAAAAAAGATGAACAATGGCAGATATTGTTTACCCGCCGCTCCGGCTCACTGCGTCACCACACCGGCCAAATCGCTCTAGCCGGTGGTCGCTACGAGCCTCAAGACCTCAACTTAACCCAAACTGCCTTACGCGAAACACACGAAGAAGTCGGCATTCTGCCGCAAACTTGGCAAACCTTCCCCTCTCTGCCGCCGCACTACACGCCATCGGGTTATGAAGTACATCCCATTCCCGCGCTTTCTAATGAGAATCCTCACATTGAAACCAATCCGGACGAAGTAGCAGAAGTGTTTTATGTGCCGTTTGATTTTGTGATGAATTTGCAGCATTACGAAATGCGGCCGCTGCAACACCAAGGCAAAACCATCGCCATGCCGACGTTGCCTTTCCAACATTACGATATTTGGGGCTTAACCGCGGTGATTCTTTATGGCTTGGCCGAGCGCTATCAACAATATTGTAAGGCCATCTGAACGCATATTTTCAGACGGCCTCAGACCTGCATCATCAAAATAACGAATCAAACAAAGAATCCGAACGCTTAGCCGGTTTGGTATTTTGTCCGGCCAAATTATTAGCATAGACCCAACCTTCGACAATATTATTCTGCGCCCATGATCGGCAGCCTTGTCCACGCTCATAATGCTCTGGATAACACACATCGCCTTGAAATTCAGCATATACCCAGTTTTTCGCCGTGCGCGTGTTTGGCTTGATTTGGATTTTTTGATTGGCCGGCAAAACAGAAATTACGCTGCATTCGGTTGATGAGCAAGCACGGATATTGATGTCTTCTTTGCCGATTTTGCCGGGCACATAACCTATGACTTGTTTCGCTTCACTTAATTCGACCGTTTCGTCTGCGCCACGAAAGCCCAACCAAGCAAGCCAAACAATAGCCAAAACCAAGCCGCCACCAATCAAATAATGACGAATCCGCCAATGATGTGAAGCCGTCTGAACATTTATTTTTTCAGACGGCTTATTTACCGGTTTATTTTGCCACACTTCACCCGTGCGCAAATCTTGCGCTGAAATCAGGTTTTTACCGGCGCATTGTCGGATAACTTGCGCTGCTTCTTCAACCGAGCAGGCAAAAAACTCACGGCCGCCATTGACCCGCTTGTCACTTAGTCGCGCATGTACCTCGCGCTCAACTTGCGGATACTGATGGCAGCGCACCTGATACGCCACCTCAAACGGATAAGCCACGCCCGTACTATACAGCGCCCGCGCCCGCTCTTGTGGCAGGTTTTTGGTAAAGCCGATTTTAATCAAACCGGGCATGCCCTGATTGGTCAATACATACACCCAACCTTGCTTCAAAATTGTGTCCTTCTTATTTCAATGATTTGGGGCTTAGGAAGCAAAATCATCAAAAAACCTGATAAGCTCCTAATATGAAACTAAAAAATAAGTATCAAAAGTTCAGCAAAATTTCAGAGCAAAAGTTTAGAGAAATAATCCGCTGTTT